>JACUTR010000127.1 GCA_014859735.1 Candidatus Methanophagales archaeon
TCGAAGGGCGTGGAGTTCTTGAAGCGGGATTGTTACGAATACCAGGAGCTCTTTTTTTCCACGCCGAAGATCGAGGTTGAGATCTCAGGACGTTTGGTTGCCGGTCTGGGCGAGGGGTGCTATTATACTACTCTTAATGGTTATAAGAAGCAATTCGAGGCTAAATTGGGCTTCATTCCATTCCCCGGCACCTTGAATCTCAGCCTTGACTTGCTCTGTATCGTAGCACGGAAGAAGCTTGACGGGCGCAAAGGGATAGAAATAGAGCGGTTCGAATCCGATAACCGGACCTTTGGCGGTTGCAAGTGTTTCCCCTGTAAGATCTTGAATGAACGAGCGGAAGGAATAAAAAGCGCGGTTATCATCCCCGATCGCACCCACTATCCTGAAGATATTCTGGAGATCATCTCGCAGGTTTACCTGCGTGGCGAGCTGAATCTTAAGAACGGGGATGAGGTACGAACGCGGGTGGTGATCTGAAGAACTATGCGCGCTAACAACGTCCCGGAATCGGTGAAGAGGGGTATAGAAGACGTAAAAGAGGGAAAACTCGTACTGATCTACGATGCGGAAGATAGAGAAGGCGAGACGGACTTTGTGGTACCTGCCGCCTCTGTGACGCCCCAGACGGTCGCTTATTTCAGGAACGAGGCCGGCGGGCTTATCTGCGTTGCCATCCCGTCCACTGCTGCGGATAAGCTGGGTCTGCCACTCATGAGTGATATTCTAAAGAACGTGAATGACCACTATTCGTACCTCCGAAAGGTAGTAGAGGGAAAAGGCGACCTTCAGTACGATAAACGCTCTTCCTTCTCGCTCTGGGTGAACCATCGTGAGACCTTCACCGGTATAACAGATCGCGACCGAGCGTTGACAATAAAGAAGATCGGCGAAGCGGTGGAGCGAGTGGTAAACGGTAGTGATAACCCTTCCGATTTTTATACTGAATTCCGGGCGCCAGGGCATGTTGCGTTACTTAGGGCTGCCGGTGGCTTGCTCGATGAAAGGAGAGGACAGACAGAGCTTTCCGTGGCGTTAGCACTGCTCGCAGGCATATCCCCCGCGATGATGATCTGTGAGATGTTAGACGCTGAATCGGGCAGCGCTTTATCCAAGACGGATGCGCAGAGGTTCGCATCCGAACGCGGCATGAGTTTCATGGAGGGAAAGGAGATAGTAGACGCATTCTATTCGTTTGTATCCATTTAATTCAGTATCATACATACCACTATCTGAGGGTCATCCTCTTCTGTTCAGGTAATTGCTCAAGCAGGGCAATACTGCCGTAGTATAATAATCTTCGATAATGGTAGCACAGGTCGCATTTAAAATAAGGCCTTTTTATTACCGCGCGGTGTGAAACCAACCTAGTGTCATGTCAACTTAATTAAGTTACATAATACTTAGATAACTTTTCATCAGCATCTTGTTTTGTAAATTTCCATTCAATTTCCCTTTTTCGCCGATTCCTTTCCTTCTCCCAAGCTGCCAGTTCTTTTGTCAAGAACTCCATATTTTTCATTCTTCTTCCCGTGCATTCAGTGTCCATGACGTTAATTTCGATTTCAGCGATATTGAGCCAACTCCCATGTTTTGGAGTATAATGCAATTCAATTTTCTGGAGAACTCTGTCAGCCTCTTTTTCACCGAATGTTTCGTACAGTGACTTTTTGGAGTGCGTATTCAGGTTGTCTAAGACAATCCTCAACATTTCTGCATCACAAAATTCGAGGTCAACTAAATCTCTAATGTAATGTGCAAAATCCTCTTTTGTCCTCCTTTCCGTTACCTTCACTACTCTTTTCCCCGCCTTTGGTTCAACAGCCAGAAAAATATTGGCTTTACCGTTTCTCTTGTATTCGTAGTCATATTTTTCAGGGGTACCGGGTTTCATGGGAATTGACTCTCTGGAATCCTCAAGCAATTGTTTTGGTTTTTCATCCATTCCGATAACCGGGCGCTTTGGATCATAAGGCTCCGCATACAAGTCTAAAACATCATACATTCTTTCTACAAACTCTGAATCCATTTCCCGAATGCACCACATTCGTTTTAGCCAGGGTTTTGTGTTGTTTTTTTTAAAATCAGTCGAATAGATTCACGGTTTATGGTTTCAAAACCCTCTCTCGTTCTCAGTTCTTCTTGAAGAAGCTCCAATGTCCATTTTTTTCTACCTTCTGGTGGCGCAGTACAGGCAAGAGCAGCAATTTCTGTTTCATGCTTTATCTCATACTTTTTCGGCTGTCCGAGCCTCAGCTTGTCTTTTAGCGCAGATTCTAAGCCTTCCTCTATGTATCTCTTCTTTATTCTCCAGACCGTTTGTCTGTGAGTAGAGAGTATTTCCGCAATCCTTGTGTCCTTTTCACCTTTATTGGCCACCAAGAGAATATTGGCATGCAATATTTCTCGTGCTTTCTTATTTCCCTTTTTTATGAATTCGCTCAAAAACTTGATTTCATCTTCTTTGAGTTGTATCTCTAAGCTTTTCATGCGATACTGTAAGAGTATCAAGTATATAAATATGTAACATAACTAAGTTGCTGAGACACTAGCTTGACTTTCGCCAATAGCAGAAATTCATACGTGCATCTGTATTTGTATAGCTACCCCTTATTTTAAAACATCCCCAGCGATATTCCTGCAA
>JACUTR010000038.1 GCA_014859735.1 Candidatus Methanophagales archaeon
TTGTTCTTTACTCAGCTTAGCGTAAAATAAAGCACCCTTATATATAAAATAAAATTTAAAATTACCAGCGTTTGTTTATCTCTCCATAAAGGCGGAATTATGCGTCATCCTTATTACCTCCCCTGCCGTAGTTTTATATAGATTCAAAGAAGGTTACTTTACTACTGGAGGAGCTCTAAACGAGTATGTTCGAAGGTACCAAACGAGTTTTCAAAATCACCCGTGTGGTACAGAAGTATCACCTCATCTCATCCCTTCTGGGTTTTTACCGGAGTTTTGCTAAAGGTGGACTCCCAGGTGAACCGCTCTGCGCACCTCCCGAAGGGTGGGAGGAGGAAGGTGAGCGCCTGAGGAGAGCACTGACAGAACTCGGACCCACCTTCATAAAGTTAGGCCAGCTGCTGAGCAAGCGCCCGGACATCGTGCCACCTCCAATCATCGCGGAGCTTCAGTTGTTGCAGGGAAGGATCGAGCCTTTGCCATTCGAGCTGATAAGCCGTTCCGTGATCTTCCCCTGTGACTGCATCTCAGAAGAGACGGGAGAGCGTTATACCGCTTGCAGGAGGCTGGAGGATATATTCGATGAGATTAACACCGAGCCAATAGCGAGCGCTTCGATCGCCCAGGTGTATCGTGCAAACCTGAAGGGAAACGACGTGGCCGTGAAAGTCTTAAAGCCCGGTATCGAGCGTGTGATTGACGCTGACCTGAAGTTGCTGCGGTTGCTCCTTCCCCTCGGCGCAAAGCTCCTCCGCGTTAAAGGCTTCGATGCACATGTCCTCGTCGATGAGCTCTCCATCATGCTGAGGAACGAAATCGACCTGAGACTCGAAGCACTGCATATACAGACCTTCCTCAAGAACTTCAAGGGCTGGGAGAAGGTGGTGATTCCCCAGGTGTACTGGGAGTACACCACCAACAGGGTCCTCGTCATGGATTTTATAAACGGCCAGACGGTATCCTCGCACCCCTCGCTCGATGAGGACTTGGCGAGATATTATGCTAACCTCATTACAAAAAGCTTTCTCAAGATGGTTTACGTAGACGGATTTTATCATGCTGACCCTCATAGCGGTAACATTCTCCTCCTCGATGGGGGGAAGGTAGCCTTTCTCGACTTCGGGGCGGTGGGGAGGCTCAGAGAGGATTTGAAGCTCGATGCCCTCGAGGTCTTCTATGCCTTTTATCAAGGTGACGTTAGTAAAGCGCTCAAGGGATTCATGAAGCTCGTGGGGGTAACCGAGAAAGACCTTGATATCGATGCGTTCTACGCTGACCTGGATGAGCTCATTGAGAAGTTTCAGGCAGGGCACTACCAGAAAGGTCAAAGTGACAACCTTGCGCGGCTTGCCCTCAAGTATGGTCTCCCCGCGCCACGCGCATTCATGGTGCTTGAGCGAGCAATACTGCTCATTGAGGGCGTGTGCAACGAGCTGTATCCCTATTTTGATATCAAGGAGGCGATATCAGAGCAGTTTAGTGCGGCGGAGATGCTTAAGGCGGAGATAAAACGCGGAATTAAGAGATTCACCGAGACCTCGGTGAAGCTTTTCCGTAGCCTTCCTGACGTTATTGATATGTATGTTGAGAGCCCTCCGAAGTTCACGCAGGAGACGGTGGAACGGCCTTATCATCAGCCGAAGGCACCCTACATCATTGCTACGCTCATTGCCAGCATCGCACTGCTTTTCCCGCTCTGCTCCTCGCTTGGCATGTTCACGGTGCCGGTTCAGTCTCTGCTGTACGTGCCTCTCGCTGCTCTGATTCTGGCAGCCCTGATCACCATCGTTGCCGCTCTTAAGTGAACGTAAAGGGGAGGGCTAACTATTTTCTTCGTCAACCGCCTGATAGTTTACCGTACCGAAACGTCGGCGAGCCGAGGCGAGGCGAGGAGTGAAGTGAGCTGAGATGGAAGAGCTGTATACCGTACTCAACGAGATTGGAAGTGAAGCGGAGAAGAAGGTAAAGAGAGAGCTTTTGGGTCACACCGGCAGGATAAAAGCTCTTTTTTATAATCTTATAACGCCGATGGTTCTTAATTTCCAAACTGAGCGAGAAAGTTATCATTTTATATTCCACAAAGGAGGCTCTGTCTCTTTGCGTCGGGGATTACATAACTGTCCAGATGTTAACGTCTCAGGTGAGCATGCAGAATTACTCTACTTGTTACAAAATCGAGATACAAGGAGATTTGAGATTGATGAACGAAGAAGAAGAATAAAAGTCATCCCCCGCTCCCTTAAAGGGAGGCAGGCAGTCATGAAATTGCGAGAACTATTTTTATGAGCGTTACATCAAAACAAGATCTGTAAAAGGCGATAGTCCTTGGATGAGCGTGCTCGAAAACATTATTGAACACATGCTATAGTAGCAAAATATCCCGTGAGCAAGTTCCGGAGTTGGAGACTCTATCTAGTTAATTAAGAAAGATCATTTTAACAATATTTCGAGCAAGTCTCTCAACCGGTAGGTCCCCGTCGGGATATCGCACTCGTATTTCTCCTTCAACTGTGACGCGCTGACGGTAAGTCTTCTGTTCGCTTCGCAGTCGGTGATCTGGATTGCCGAGAACCGGTGTAATACCGCTGTGGTCTCGTTTCTTGCATTCATGTTTCAGTAATCACCTCTTCATTTCCGTACCTTCGGAGGGAATTATTAGGTTGGTAAAGGCATTATAAAAAACCATTAGTAGAAATAACATATGCAAGGGCTAGGGACGATACGTAAGTACTGTTACATCAGGGCTCGTTACAAGCGTACATGAAGATATCCCAGCCGCAGATATCCAAAAGAGAATACGCCCCGGGAAAAGAGACAGACCTATAGACGCGAGCCCCGTTTATACAAGCCGATTAATTCCGCTTTGTCCAGTATGTGGCCGTGCATGGCTTTCTCTAATACTCTCTTGTCAACCCGTTCTCCTAACGCGAGCTCTTTATCAAGCGCGTATAGCTTAAAGAAGTACCGGTGAGTACCTGATGGCGGACAAGGGCCTCCGTAATCCTTCTTGCGGAAATCATTCATCCCTTGCGTTCCCGGAATGCTGTCTTCGTCAATCCGAGAGACAACGGGAATACCATAAACAACCCAGTGGACCCAGGTCCCCATCGGTGCATCCGGATCATCGACAATTAAAGCGAGGTTTTTAGTCCCCGCAGGAATCTCCTCGATGATGATTGTGGGATTGACATCAGCGCCTTCACAGGTAAATTTACGGGGTATCATCTTATTATTTTCAAAATCCGGACTCGTTAATTTCATTACCCCCCTCCTCACCTATACTATACCAAATCTTAGCTCCGATATACTATAAAACCTTCGCTAAGCTAAAAGACATATCTCTGGAGGAACAATATCCCACCAAATAACCCTACCCTATTAGGTAGGCCACCAATACAATACACTGGCACGTGAATGTTAAATCACGTTCGAGAGCGTGAACCATGCGAACGGGGGTGCTCATTCCATTCTACCTATCATGTGCCGAACCACCCTCATCACTTCTTCGGGATTTCGAGTTGAAAATACAAACTCTCCAAACCAGCCTCTCTTCAATGATAGAACAACACGAGGCCCTCCTATAACGTTGTACACCAATCTCCATTTTCCCTTAACTCGTCCTATGCGTATGCCCCAACCCCCGTATCTGATACTCGAAGCCGCATCTAAATAACAGCGCTCAATATTCTCCCAGAAAATCGTGCGCTTAAAAATGCCATAACCAACAACTACAGACCGCGGAGTCATTTTGATGCTCAGCCTACTAAAATTAGCCGTGATCGCTAAAAAGAAGAGAACCATGTAGAGGAAAAACCAGTTTGGAGCAGGACGGTCGCCCAGTGGCCCTACCAAACCCTGATACACCAATACGAAGAGAAATCCCGCTGTAAAAATACTCAATACCGCGGTGATACCCTTCGAAAATATCGTTTCTGCATAGAGGTAGTTGGTGCGCATTTTTCCATCTCACCTTGACTTACAATTTTTCCGCTTTTCTTTTATATTTTCTACCTGACGTGTCGTGTAACATTTATAGTATGAATAACCTTCTTAAATAGTCGCTCAGGTTTTTAGGTCTTCTGTGTTTGTTGCTCCGTCACTGATAAAAAAGAACTTCACACGAGGATATTCTGCCAAAATCGAAGGATTTGCTTATCTTTTGGTCATCACGATTTATTTCCATGATGTGAACATCCTGATACTCCTCTTCAAGCACTGAACAAATGCCACAGGTTATTGTTGCACTAATCCCTAAAAGGGTAAAATACGCAGTTTATAAATATGTTTAGACAATACATATCTTTTAAATAATAAAATCAAATCATATAGTTATGAGTACGATAGCGGAAGTC
Organism: Candidatus Methanophagales archaeon; assembly: GCA_014859735.1. Lineage (GTDB taxonomy): Archaea > Halobacteriota > Syntropharchaeia > Alkanophagales > Methanospirareceae > ANME-1-THS. The sequence goes on from JACUTR010000038.1 coordinate 4,353, forward strand.
CTACAAAGGGAAGGTATCGAAGAGAAGGAAACGATAAGGTTAGCGGCGTGTATAGAAAACGACAGACGAGAAGGTATAAAGAAAGGGTTGGCAGATGCCATGGAAAGGGGAAGATTGAGAAAAAAGGTGGAAGAAGGTATAAATTACAGGGACAGGAGAGGCGATAATCGGAGAGATTAGAATGGAATTATCGAAAGAGAAGAGGGTAAGGGATGTAATGACGCGTGGAGTCATTAGTGTATCGTTAGACACGCCGGTCAGTGAAGTTGCCAGAATCCTCGTTGCAAAGGATATATCTGGCATAGCGGTCACTGCGCCGGGCGGCGTAGCGGTGGGCGTGATATCTGAGATTGACATCATAAAAGTTTTCGACAAAAATTTGGATCACTTTACGGCGGAGGATATAATGTCCTCCTTTGTGAGGACCGTAGATCCTGAAATATCTATAAAGAAAGCCGCTGATATAATGAGAGATTTGAACATCCATAGATTACTGATACTCTCCCTCAGTCCCGCTCATGGTCTTCCCGTCGGGATTGTCACAGCACGAGACATACTGAGTGCGATTGTCGAATCTCGATAATATCATTCACACTACATGCAAAATTCAACATATATTTTTTTAAAAAAAATCAAATCATATAGTTATGAGTATGATAGCGGAAGTCCTACAAAGGGAAGGTATCGAAGAGAAGGAAGCGATAAGGTTAGCGGCGTGTATAGAAAACGAAAGACGAGAACGTATAAAGAAAGGGCTGGCAGATGCCAGGGATAATGGAAGATTAAGAAAAAAGGTGGATAAAAACAGGGTTATTCAAGGATTAAAACAAGGCGTACCCGTTGATGAAGTTGCACGGGAGCAAAAAGTCAGTGCTGCAACGCTAAGAAGGCGGTTGAAAGAGTGGGGCATTTGTAAGGGGTGGGTAGAGCAAAATTCATAGTGTAAAGGGAAGAAGAGGTATGAATAAACACGAGATGGTATATCTGCATATGTTATTGACTCAGTTGAAGAAGTATTTTGAAGAACAGGGATTAACCCATGATTTCAGTAAATATAACGATTTAGGCATCTCTCCTTTCCAGATGCGCCAAAGCAAGGAAGAGCACAAGCAGGCGATTTTTGTTCTCGCGGAAGAGCTTTCGTTAATAGCAAAGAACCGATTAGGTGGTATGATTCTATGACCCAACCATGTGCTTTCTGTGGAAGAGCAAGTTTTGACAAGAACGAAGGGAAAGATGGGGGGACTCCGGGTAGGAGAATTGGAGAGGAAATTATCTGTGATAGTTGCCTCAGCGATCTTAAAAATGCCCTGGGAATTGACAAGCGTGAATATACATAGCGAGCAAGAGGCGTGCAAATCGACGACAATTTAGACAAGATTAAAAGATGGTGGAAAAGAGGGTAGTTGAGATATCCCCCGGAAAAGAGGCGGTACAGCAAATAGAAGAAGCTTTGAAGCCTGGACTGGGAGCTGAGTACGGTATGATTGGATCGAGGATAATTGGGATAAAATTGAAGGTATAGAACTCTTCGCTATACTATTGATGAATGATGTGGAGAATGGGTTAGTTTAGAGTTACCTTGAATTATGGAGGATAAAGATAAAAAAAGATGGAGATAGTAGTATTTAAAATCTGGAACAGGGACAAACGTCTAACCCTTAGGGATAAGATTATATTATCTGCTTTCAGACAAATTCTCCAGGCTGTATTGAATTGTGGAGTTGATTTAGAATATAATCACGGAGAACTGAACGTCGGTGATGGAATTGAAGCGAGAGGAACTGGAACTGATCAAGATGGAAGGCAAGGAAAAGATGAATGAAAAAGACTTCGTTAAGATTCTTTATGGCTCTTTAAGGTTCTGCAGTGTCACCAGGATCAATTCGGGCAGCGCTGGATGGATATGCATGCCTCGAGCGATGAAGATCATATCTCGTTCGTTTGCCATGGTAGTAATAACCTCCTGAATGAGTATCGGAGCGTACGGGCCGATGATATGAAAGCCAAGTATTTTTTGGCTCTGCTTATCCACTATCGCCTTGGCAAAGCTCTCTGTTTCCAGCATGGCTTCGCCTTTCGCGACTGCTGAATACGTTGCCTTCCCCACCAGTATCTCATAATCCTTTCTGGCTTGCTCCTCGGTCAGCCCGACCGATGCGATTTGAGGATGGGAGAAGACCGCATGGGGTATCGCTCGATACTCCATCTTTACCTTCTCGGTATGTATAGCGTTATGCCACGCCACAAGTGCCTCATGATTGGCGACGTGCCTGAACATGTGCTTTCCGATAGCATCACCCAATGCCCATATATTCTCTTTGCTCGTTTCAAGATAATCATTAACCTTTACGTAGCCTTGCTCATCCGTTTCCACGCCGGTAGCTTCCACCTTTAACAAATCAGCATTGGACTTTCTCCCTGTTGCGATCATAATCTGCTCTGCGGTAAATTCCTTCTCCTCGCCGGTGATTTTGTCTCGCCCGATAATCGTATAGCCGGTTCCTTTCTTCTTCTTTGCTTCGGATATCTCCGTGTTTGTGTAAATGGTCATGCGCTTCACCATTTCTCTTGTTAACAACTCGGATATTTCCGGTTCTTCATTTGGCACCAGTCGGTCTCTTCTCTGCACGATAGTCACGTCGGTGCCCATAGCCGCGAAAAAATGCCCATATTCGGCTGCGATATACCCGCCCCCGATTATAATAATGCTTTCTGGTCGTTTTTTAAGGTTCAAAACTGTTTCGTTTGTTAAATACTCGATTTTTTCAATACCTTTGAGGGGAGGGATTGAGGGTCGCGCGCCAGAGGCGATAAACAGTTTCTGACCTTTTATTCTTCTCCCGTTAACTTCCATCGTGTACTCTTCAGTAAAATGCCCCTCACCCTCATAAAAATCTAAATCGCTTGTAACCTTGATTCCTCTTCTCATATCTTCTTGACCTTCCTGTACCGTCCTTCTCATCCGCTCCATTATAAAAGTGAAATCCACGTTGGTTATCTCTGCATCGATGCCCAACTTCTTGGCTTCCTCGATCTCTGCTATTCTGTCTGCCGGGTATATCAGCATTTTCGAGGGTATGCAGCCCACATTCAGACAGGTGCCTCCCACCGGCCCTTTATCCACCAGAGCAACTTTTAAACCGTGCGACAACGCGCCTTCGACAATGATCATGCCCGCACCGGATCCGATCACGACAACATCATACTCCTTCATACTCTCACCTTTTCCGTTCTTAGTTAGTTCGGGCAATCATTCATATGATACCAACCAGCACGAGCCCGGCGATTATATTTATGAGTATCAAAACCAGAGCAAGGTAGCCAAACCAGCGATGGATACTGCGTATCTTCGCCGCTTTACTCGGATATTTCAACTGGGCATACCCCAGTATTGGATTTATAACAACAAGAACAAGTACAATCGCACCTAAGTAGGCATGAGGCACTCTGAAATGGACACCGGTTGATAATGAGACCATATAGATTGCCATGAAAAGACCTGATATGAGCAGAATTGATCCCAAGATCCCCATCATTTGATGTGCTTTCAGCCACCATCGTCTTCTTTTTAGGTACCGTGCGATAAGCATACCCGTAACCAGCGATACGAATCCCAGTGTCATGAGGACCGCATGGTACAGCCAAAGAGCAGCGACTCCCATTTCATATCACTCCTTACATTTTATTTTATTCTTCCCACGAAGGGAACCGCCGACACGGTATCATGAGCCATATTGAGCGCATCCAACCCATGCATCGATTATCTCTTGCCGACTGCGAGCTTGGCAGCTATCTCTGCGACGTATCTTCCCTGGAACCGTGCCGCAGCCAACTCATTCTCACTCGGCATGCGCTCTCCCTGGTTACCAGCTATCGTTGACGCACCATAAGGAGACCCACCGGTAATCTCATCCATTCGCATCTGGCCCTCAAAGGTATAGGGTAAACCCGCAATGACCATCCCGTGATGGAGGAGCGTAATGTGGAAACTGAGGATGGTTGATTCCTGACCACCATGCTGTGTCGCGGAGCTCGTAAATACACTGCCCACTTTGCCGACGAGGGCTCCCTCAGTCCAAAGCCGACCAGTAGCATCAAGGAACTGGCGCATCTGGCCACACATATTTCCGAATCGCGTTGGCACACCGAAAATAATCGCATCCGCGGAAGCAAGGTCATCCACGCTGCAGATCGGGACATGAGCAATCGCTTTCTGGGCTTCGAGTGCCCCCAGTTTCTCAAGCACCCCGTCTGGTAATGTCTCGGGGACGCGGCGCATCTCTACCTCCGCACCCTCCACTTCCCGAACACCTGCTGCAACAGCCTCTGCCATGCGGTGAACATGGCCATACATGGAATAGTAAACAATTAAGACCTTCATGGTTTCTCCCCCCTTCCTTCCTAATTTTTAAAGTATAGATTCACTTTCACCATATTAAAAGTTATCCCGGGTGCCTAAATCGATGACTTCGTATACCGTTTCGAGCCTATATGCAGTCTCTGGATGGTTTTATAACGATCTTGCAACGCGATTCGGTTACTGCTAATATGCGGCCGCTGATAGATTGAAGGCCCGCAGGTGAACATCTTCACCGTGCCCTGCTCCAGAGACTCAAAAGGCTCAAGCTTCCTCGTAAGACTATTATACAGCTCGAGCAATGTTAGGTACCTCGAAGATCGGTTGAATCAACCCCCACTTACCCAGGAGAGAATAATTATTTCATCGTTTCCCTGGATCTCGGTTTTTATACCTCGCAGATTCTTGATGTTCATCCCGTTCAGGTACACGTTGAAGGAACGCTTGATGTTTATCTCACCATTGGCTCCGTCCATCTCCAATACCGTTTCACTGAATTTTTCCCCATATCGTTCGACTAATTTCCTCATCACTTCTTCTAAGGTTGTCGAACCGTCACAATCGAGTTCTGCCCACCTCGTTTTCGTCAAACTATGCAAAGCCTGCGGGAATTTCACTTTAACACGCTCTGAACCTTCATTTTCCTCTCGAACTCCCGAGTGCTTCGCCGATAATTCAGAGATACCAACCAGACTATGCCGCAGCGTGAAGTCCCACTCCTCTTTCTGCCAATCCTCCACCACGCCTTCACGGGGTCTAACGCAGCTCAGCCAGGACAAGCGCTCCTCTGCCTGATCTTTCATGCCTCGTCGCTTCACCGTGAGGTCTGGATAAACGGTTATCCACGTCTTCTGTGGCGGTGGCGTAGGATATTCTCGATAACAACTACGGCTTATAATAACATTCGGAAGATACCTCAAGGCGATTTCATAAGCTCGTTCCATCTCATCCAGTGTGGGGCGCCTCGTTACCTTTTCGTAGGCAAATACCGATGCGAACGGATTTATGCGATATCGTATGTTCTGGTTTAAGGAGGCAAGGAACGTTGCTATCCTCTCTATCTCGCCCTCATCCACAATCCCGGGCATGTAGATCGTTTGAACAAGCAGTTCTATCCCGGAAGCATTCAACTTCTCGATCGCGCTCAACACCGGCTTGTTCGATTTCCCCGTGTACCAGCGATGAACATCTTCTGAATACGCTTTCAAGTCAACATGCGCCTCGGCCAAGCCCGCTTCTTCCAGCTCCGGAACATAACCTTCATCGACCCCTAACTCATAACCGTTTGTCATCAGCACGATCTTTTCAAATCCCCTTCCTTTTAATCCCCTGACCAGACTCAAGAGATACTCCTTATCCGTAGTGGGCTCGCCACCGGTAATCATCGCCTCAGCGGGAACCTTGCCGTAGTAGTTCTGGCACGCGCGCTCCATTCGCTCGAGGGTCTCCGTCGCCGTGAGCAGTGTTCCTCCCCCATCTCGTGCGGGTCTGAAACACCCCCGGCAGCGGAAATTACAGCCCGTGAGCATGAACCAGACCCGAGGTTCGATCTCTGATAGCGTGAAATACAGCACCCCTCTCTTATTCATGGCTCATTCATAAATAAGTGATCTTTATTTAATATATCTCTCATAAATAAGCATTGTTTAATAAAAAGGCGAGAAAGTATGATAAACGTGATTGTAACCTATCTATTATACAAAGACAGGGAACACGGAGATGAAGGCTCGCCCTGCGGGCTGAGAAATAAGAGGCTAACTCTAACAACCTGATTGCTGATGCGAAAAATGAAGAAGGAACTATTCGCGCTAACGGTGGTAGTGCTGCTTTCCGCTTTCGCAGGTGCAGGTATGCAAACCGCATGTGCCTCCGTTCCTTCAGCATCTGCACATAACGGAATTAAGATCATTTCCTTTAGCACGGATAAAGATGTGTACCAAGAGAAGGAAGATATGACTATTTTCTTGTCGGTGTATTCACCTGAGGAGATAAGCAACGTTCTCATCAGAGCTTTAGGAGTCAGGAGTAATAAAGGTGTAGATTACGTAAACTTTGTGAGTGAAACCGATCTCACCGTAGGAGAGAATAACATGACGTTCACGAAAACACTGCCATCATGCTCTCGCTGTGTGGGAATAGACCAGGGAACATATTTCATTAATCTCTCGGTAGCTTATGATGCTAAAGTCGTGGAGGCCACGCACAGTATAGCAATTACCTCTCAGCCCGATCAAATAATCCCGGTGGACATCGTCGTTGACGAGGCAAAACGATTGATTGATTCCGAATCCGAAGATCTCATTTTCCTGGACGTGAGAACCGGGGAGGAGTATAACGCAGCGCATATAGAAGGAGCACGCTTGATCCCGCTCTCAGAGTTGAGCAATCGAACGGAAGAGTTAAATAAGAGCACGAAAATCGTTGTGTATAGCGAAGATGGCAGTAACAGCACTACCGCCTGTGAGATACTTATAGAAAAGGGATTCGAACAAGTTTATACTGTGCTCGGCGGAATAACCGCGTGGAATGAAAGCGGCTATCCCCTCGTTCCTACCACCGCACCAGAGCAGCCGGGGTTTGAAGCAGCTCTCGCAATTGCCGCCGTGCTTATCGGTACTTATTGGATTAAGCGGAGTAAGGCGTCCTTTAAGTGAGACGGGCATGCAGGGGATAATGAACAAATGAGAATCACGATAGAGATCGAGAGGGCGGTGTTTGAGGCAACGCTTACGAATGAATTCGCGCCGAAGACGATGGAAAAGATCAGGATATCGGAGTGGCAGTGACAGTAAATGAAAGGGAGGATATGTAGCGTAAATTTCAGGCCGCGTGATATTGCCGTTCTCTAAACAAATCCGAAGAGCATGGCGGTACCCAGTGCAAGCATCACCAAACCCGCTATGAGCTTCATGGATCTCCTCTTTCCCTTCCTCCACGCTTCAATATCCTCTGGAGATGCGCCCTTATAGATGATAGCAAGAATTACCACCAGGGGTAAGGCGTAGAAGAGGTTATAGAGTAAGAGATAAAAAACAGTTTTTGAGGGAACCACCGCAATATCGAGGATGGATTTGAGGTACAGATACCCGGTACAGGGAAGTCCGACCAGCGTAGCAAGGAATCCTAAGAGCAGAGCACCGGGTAGTGATGCGTAGCTGGCAAGTTTTCTGAGTGTGGGTTTGAGAGAGGAGGGGATAGCTAAGGTTGCTTTATCACGCCAAAAATCCATGATATTGATGATACCTGCTGATACGATCATAAGGATTACTATGGTTCGAGCAACCGGATTCATACCTGAAACGAGGTAAAACTCCAAAACTCCAAGACCGATGAGTAAACGCGTGGCAAGAGTACTTGCAATGAATACCAGGCCTACGCTGAGAACCTGTATCTTCGAGTTCGCAATGAGCAGAGAAGCAAGCAACACGATCAAGACCGCGAACCCGCATAAATTAATAATACCCTCTAGTAATCCCGTTCCGATAAGCAGGGTCAGAGGCGGCACGTTATATTCTTCTTTTCCCTCTATCAGTGAAAGCGGATCTGGGCATTTGTTCTGCACACACCACGCTATTTCATGTTCAAGCTTCTCTTTCGTCAGTTTATAGCCGATTAGCGATTTATTGCCGATGAAAACAGCTGGAATGTCCACCGCTGGTGGGTTATAAGCTCGGATAAAGGCATTAAAAAGCTCGCTATTCGTGGTATTGGACGTTATCTCAAACGTATGAACTTCAAGTTCTGGATAGCTCGCTTCGAGTTCCTCGATTAAGGCCGTTATATCGCTGCAATGCGGGCAGTCTTCCCCGTAAAAATAATAGAGCGCAACAGAGCTTTGCGCATCGGTAATAGGGATAAGGGAGAGGGTAGAAAGAAGAATGAGCGCGATAAGGAATGAGATCAATACCGATAAGAACCCAGAGGTGCGCAAATTATTGATACGGGACATCTCTTTTACCCCCTCCTTTACTCTTTACTTTAATTAATTACCGCGCATATGTAAAGTAAAAATAAATAGGTGGTGCGGGGATATGGTGAAAGTAACGGAAGATATGAAGGAGTTAATTGGGAAGGGGCTGGCATTTGTTGGGACAGCCGATGGGAATGGGAGGCGGAACATAAAAATCGAGCGCCTTTATATACCCCAGCTCTCATAAAATGGGTTAGTGACAAAAATGCTCGAGAAGGTAAGAGAAGTAATAGAGAAAGAGATTAAACCACTCTTAGCGTTTGAAGGTGGCAGTATCGAACTGGTGGGCGTGGAAAATGGCGTGGTGAAGGTACGATTGATGGGCGCGTGTGCAGGATGTCCGATGAGCCAATTCACACTGGTGAACTTTGTTGAGGCGACGCTGAAGGATAGGATCCCGGAAGTGAAGGAAGTAAGAGCGGTAGCGCCTTTCGGGATGAACTGGGACTAGAAATAGAGGTGATGAAAAATGGTAAAATGTGAACTCTGTGGAACGGAAACGGATGATCCCCAGGAATTTTATGGTAAACACTTGTGTGGAGAGTGCTATGAGTACTTCGAGGAGAGGGAGAGTAGACGATCCCGGGGATGCTGCTCCTGTTGGTGAACCCGATTTGGGAAGATACGCGCGACAACTCAAGCTCTTTGGGGAGGAAGGTCAGAAGAGGCTTAAACGGGCTACGGTTACCATTGCAGGCGCTGGCGGACTCGGTTCGGTAACCGCGATCTATTTAACCGTTGCAGGTATCGGGAGGATACGGATCGTTGATGATGATGTGGTAGAGCTGAGCAATTTGAACCGTCAGATATTGCATTGGGAGAAGGATATAGGGAAGAAGAAGGCGGAATCGTTTGTAGACAAACTCTCGCAGATGAATTCCGAGGTGGACGTGGTGGTGACGACCCAGCGAATACGTGAGGATACTATGGCTGGGATCCTCAAGGATTCTGATTTGATCGTGGATGCGATGGACAACTTTCAAACGAGATACCTACTTAACACGGCTGCATTACAAAGGAAGATTCCCTTCTTTCATGGGGGCGTGTATGGATTTGAAGGGCAGGTGACAACGATAATCCCCGGGGAAACCGCTTGCTTACGGTGCATATTCCCAGAAGGGCATCAGCCAGAGACGTTTCCGGTAATAGGAGCTACATGTGGTGTTATCGGCTGTATTCAAGCAACCGAGGTGGTGAAATATATTGTTGGCGTGGGCGGGCTCTTGACCAATAGACTCTTGATATGGGATGGCTTGGATACAAGAATGGAGGAGTTTGCGGTTGAGCGGAACCCTGCGTGTGAGGATTGTGGTGATTTGGACTCGTAGCGGGTTAAATAAATCTTTGACGGAATGAGACTGAAGTCATGTATCAAGGGTTATAAGAAGGGAACGCATCGTGCAGTCCCGCCAGAGGAGACGTTAACTCGAATAGAGCCTAAGATGCCCGCGGCTGGGGTGACACGGGTTGCGGATATAACCGGCCTTGATAGGATCGGGATACCGGTATTTTCGAGCATAAGGCCTACTGCGGAGGGAGGAGCGGTATCGGTCTATAATGGTAAAGGGACGACGGCAGCGGAAGCGAGAGTGTCTGCCATGATGGAGGCGGTAGAACGATACTCTGCGGAAGTTGGGGCCAGAGAACTTTTAATAGAGAGCTATTCACGGCTTAGCGAGAAGGATAAGGCGTTAAACCCGAACGAATTGATTCTTCCGGATTACGTGAAGCATGTCGAGGATGTTCCTATCCCCTGGGTGAAAGGGTATGATTTGATAAAGGATGAAGCGATATTTGTGCCGGCGAATGCGGTATTCCACCCCTTGCACGAACGTTTTGAGCGGGTCAGGCTCTTCCGGACGAATACGAACGGGTTGGCGGGGGGTAACGAGCTGGAGGAAGCGATTTTTCACGGGCTTGCGGAAGTTATCGAGCGAGATGCATGGTCTCTGGTCGAAATAACACGAAATACTGGCCCTAATGTGAGAATAGAAGGAGGAGAGAATCGTAACCTGATGGATAATTTCCTGAATGCGGATGTTTCCGTGCTCATCCGTGATATAACGAGCGACCTGGGAGTACCGACTTTTGCGGCTGTCTCTGACGACCTCATGTTACGAGACCCCGCACTGCTCACCATCGGAATGGGGACCCATACCGATGCAGGCGTTGCGATCAAGCGGGCGATTACCGAGGTTGCACAGAGCAGGCTCACCCAAATACATGGTGCACGAGAGGATACGGTAACCGCTGATGTACGAAGAATGATGGGCTATGAATGGATGCGCAAGATGAACAAGCACTGGTTTGAAACCTCTGAGATTGAAGAGCTCGATCGCGTGAGTTCCTTCTCGTTTGATAGTAATGATTTTCTCGCGGATATACAATACATGGTGGAGCGTTTAAAGGGAGTGGGATTAGAACGAGTGATAGTGGTTGATTTGACGAGGGATGAGATCGGAGTGCCCGTGGTGCGCGTAATCGTGCCGGGATTGGAGATGTACGCGGTTGATGGTGAACGGATCGGGAGGCGATGCAGGAATGCACGAAAGCAACGTGGTCATATTCCTGGGACCGAGTCTTGATACCGAACGCGCGAGGAGGATATTGGATGCGGAGTACAGACCACCAGCAGCGCGAGGAGATATTTTCAAGGCAGTCAAAGAAGGGGCGAAGATAATAGGATTGATAGACGGTGTCTTCTTTCAAGCCTGTGCAATCGCGCATCGTGAGATACTGTATGCAGTGGAGCACGGTGTGAAAGTGGTAGGAGCATCGAGTATGGGTGCTTTACGGGCTTCTGAGCTTGATCTTTATGGTATGGAGGGCGTTGGCAGGATCTATGAGCTTTATAAGAACGGTGAACTGGTTTCTGATGATGAAGTTGCACTCTTATTCGAACCTGAGTCGCTCAAACCGTTATCTGAGCCACTGGTGAATATACGGTACAATCTCGACCGTGCAGAAGAACGAGGGATAATAACTCGAGAAGTGAAAGAGAAGATAGTGGAGGTTGCACGATCGCTCTATTACCCCGAGCGGGTTTATGATAGAATATTGAGCGTTGCAGAAGGTGAGATAGAGAAAGAGGTTTTAGAGCAGCTCGATAAGTTCTTGAGAGCGGAGAAAAGGGATTTGAAGCGTGAAGATGCGATTGAGGCATTGGAGAGGATAAAAGAAATAAAAGCAGGGATGAATAAATGAGGATTTTGAAAAACCTCTAAAATGCTGGATTAAAGCCTAAAAGTATATAACTTGACTTTCGCCATTATATAAATTAAGGTGTTATTTAACTATACCAATTTCTCC
>JACUTR010000128.1 GCA_014859735.1 Candidatus Methanophagales archaeon
CCAAATTACTGAGATAACAAAGAGGAAAGAATAAAATCCAAGCCAGATAAGAGATACAATGGATACTTCACCCCTCAAACTTGTCCCCATTAACCAAAGGATAATAAAAATGAGCGAAAGTGATACAAAAAATCGTGCAACAAGCTTTGCAGACAATTTTATTGGTTTATACACTTCTTCTCTCCTTATATGAATCTTAATTAGGAAATGGGCGATTGTGATGAGTAAGGGAACTATGATAACCGTAAAAAATGAGGCTGCCAGGCCAAGTTTTGTAATCAGAAAGCACACGAATATCAGAGCAAAGAAGAATACTGCAATACTTCTCCACAACTCTTCTTTTACTATGTCATCCATCTTTTTATTGACCTCGCACGTTAGACCCGAACGAGCGTTAGCGAGTGAGAGTGCGAACGAAGGGCTGAATTACTTTTTCAACTTCCCCTTTAATTTTTCCACGTTTACATACAATTCTGTATACCCACAATCTAAACAAACCAGGGCTTCAAATTCTTTAACCGGCTCTGAAAACAAGCCCTGCTTATGCGATTTATATCCAAAAACAGCTCCACCAATATGACCTCTATCAATATTTCCACTACCGCACTTCGGACATTTTTCGTTTGCCATTTTGTATTCCATAGTTTTAATGTCGCATAATGCCCCCTTTGTTCCATGAGCATAAAAAAGTTGTCGTTTTGATGGCTTTACACCTTTATTCGTGTTTGCACCTTTAATCATTGATAATTAGCATTTTTTTTAGGTGCAAAGCCCATTCGACTGCTTCTCATCCTGCTCACCCACTTCTAAAGTTAAAGTTTGCTACCAATTTCTAAATAAAAGGCTCATGTCGTTCGTCCAAATTCGCTTGCTTATCAGCAACCTTCTTTTCTATGACCCGCAAGAGGTTAGTTATTTATGTAATAGGAAGTGAACCCACAATCGAGGAACTAAGATAAGAATGGAAAACCCGACCCAAAAGAACCCCTTCTCTGAACATCTGTTTGAGTATCGTTCGGTGGAGAAGAGGAAACTCATCCTATCGCTCTCGATCACTGCGGTAGTCATGGTTATCGAACTTATTGGCGGCATGCTTACCAACCGCATTGATTGCACTGATCCGTGATGCGGGGCATATATATGTTCACGCACTCCTTTGCCATTGGATTGGCATTAGCTTGATCGCCATAACTATTCTTTTCTTCGCTCCAGCATCACTTTTATCTTCTTCAACCTCGTGAAATTCTCGCGCTCCATCTCTTCCAATCGCATCTGTATGTACTTCCTCGTCGCTTTTAATCGCGGAATCAGTACGTATTCGAGCGCATTGACTCGCCTTTTGGTCTTCTCCACCTCGCCTGCAAGATTCCGCACCGCTTCCTCGAGCTCCGCGAGCTTTATTATCTTTGCCAACGCTTCTTCAAAGCTCTTTGCACACCGGTCCACCGCGGCTGACGAATTGATAAACCCATATCCCCGTTCCGTAACTTTCCGCGTTAATTCGCCCGGCAATTCCAGGATTGGCACACTCACACCCATTATGCTCCGCGAGGAGAAGTCCAGTGGGATCTCACGTATCGTCATCAACGATAATTGCCTCACCTCCGCAACGCCTAACTGCGCTTGAGCAAGGATTAAGTACTCAAAAGCCTCCTGTAACTTATCCTCCACCTCCTTCCGTGCATCCCGTACCTCACTCACCACATCTAAGAATTCCGCAATCAACGCATCCCTCTTCTCTCGCAGCAGATCATGCCCCTTCTCCGCTAATCGCTCTCTTCTGCGCAGCCACAATAATTCCATCCTCGTGGGGCTTACCCCTTCTATTATCTCCGGCATATCCCATCCATTACATTACATTAGTTCCATCGTATACGAAAGAAAAAGGTATTGTAGTTAATTTCTAATTATGTAAAGAAACTCGGCATGGTGGAATATTATCCTACGCCAACGCCTTTATCCACCAGATAAATACCATCTTGAAAGACGCGCGGGTCATAACCTCTTATCCTCGTCGTCTGTTCCATGTTTGCCGCGGTCTGCCCAACTGCCTCCTTATTTATTCCTGAAACCACAATCTCTTTACCTTTTATCGCCACATTCACACCCCTTACAACCTTTGCTATCCTCGGTTTTCGTTCACCCAGGAAATTCGAGATGGCTACGGCATCGCCCTCCTTGGTAAGAGCGACTTGCATGGGGAAATGAGCATGTACCATCGTCAACTTATAGAAAAAACCTTCATTCACACCGGTAATCATGTTTCTAATGTGCGATGCGTACGTCCCTGCGATTGCTCCTATCTTCTTCCTTTGGGTATCAGTTGTTATAACGACCTCATTACCTTCATCACTGTGCTCTATTCGGATATGCACCCCGGGATGCCATAACGCTCGCTCTACCATTCCTTTCGGACCTTCCACAGTAACCGTTGTTCCACTCAGGGTGACCTTCGTACCGTCAGGAATTGCTATTCTAAAACTAATACCTTCGTCCTTCCCTACCGAGTTGGTCATCTTTTAGTACCACCGCTTTGTTCTTTACTCAGCTTAGCGTAAAATAAAGCACCCTTATATATAAAATAAAAT
>JACUTR010000129.1 GCA_014859735.1 Candidatus Methanophagales archaeon
AAGCAATAGAAGACGTCATAACATCCGCTGAACTTGTCTCCGGTTATTCTTCCACAATCTCGTTGAACCTCTGTAATGTGCAAAAATACACCCTCTTAGAAGATTTATGGAGAAGAGGATTTTACCACCCTCCATGGCTATGGAGCGCCGTTGATGCGATAAAAGGGATAGCGAGACAGAACGTTGTGGTAATCTCAGACCCTGTAGGTGCAGGGCATAAAAGAGGACCACATAATTGTGGTAAGTGTGATCAGAGGATAATAGAAGCGATAAAAAAATTCAATATAACACAGGACGTGAGCGTATTGGAACACCTCGCCGAGATCGATTGCGAATGCCGTGAGGTATGGCATGCACTGATAAAATATGACGATTTCTTGTTTGGCTCACAAACGTTCTTTAAAAAGAAAGTTTGATAGAATAATTAATTGGAATACGAATGGGTTTGATAGCGAAGATAAAAGGAATGGTGGAGTATAAGAGATACCTGAAGACGCTTATCCTATCAACCGCACTGGCATTACTCACTCTTTATATAGCGTTTGGCTTGATGTTCTTTGCAACAGAAGGGAATTATGTCCCGGGGCCGTTCATTCTGTTAATCTTCGCTATCTTCTTCATCATCTTCACCGTCTTTTACGAATCGAAAGGCAAAAGTAAGAGCAAAGGTAAAGAGAGTGTGAAATCGCTTATTAAAGGCTTATTCCTCGGTACCTGTGCAACGTTCGCCTTCATTGCAACTTTAGGCGGTGTGATACTCACGCTAGAGGGTGAATTACCTGAAATTAATCTGATAATTTCTGCGGTAGCGATATGCATGATTGTAAGCACCGTGTTTCTCAGCCTGTTAAAGCCGTCTGAAGTTAAAGAAAAGATTTAAGAACCCGCTCTATTTTTCCCCACACCTCTTTGCTCGGGATTGTCTCCTCGTTTTCTATCTTCCGCACCAGGGACTCTTTTTCATTTATCCTTTTGGCAAGCTCTGCTTGTTTGAGCCCTGCTTTTTCCCTCGCTTCTTTTAGCTTCCTTCCATATCCCTCTTCAATTTCCCTTTCCTCTTCGAGCGCGAGGTCCATCTGCTCATATAATCTCCTTTTAGCCTTAACGTGCTGCACTGGTTCACTACCGAGCGTTGTTTTTGCTTTGTTATCCTGAACTATCACTGTTCCATGTCGAGCACACGCTTTACATACTTGTAACTTTGAGCCCCCTATCGTTATGTACTGGACTTTTCCTTTTATTTCCACACCACATATCTCACACTCGGTCATTTCATTTTATTTCGAGAGTCCGTGCAGTTTATATATAATACCATGGAGAAATAAATAATAGAGGTAAAATGAAAGCAACGAGCGGCGATGTACCCTCAGGCACTGATTATTCACGATACCTGCTGGACAGGATAAAGCAGTTGGAGGAAGTAAACAATCGGCTGAAGGGGACACTGGAGAGAGTAGAGCGAGAAGGAAGATATTTCGAGGAGATGCGAAATCGATACGAGAGTGAGATACGGAAGTTGAGGTTAGAACTGGAAAAGTTGCGAACCCCACCGTTGATAATAGGAACTGTTGTCGAGGTAATAGATGATAAAAGGATA
Source organism: Candidatus Methanophagales archaeon (assembly GCA_014859735.1). GTDB lineage: Archaea > Halobacteriota > Syntropharchaeia > Alkanophagales > Methanospirareceae > ANME-1-THS. Next base: position 1,598 of record JACUTR010000129.1, read on the forward strand.
GTAGTGAGGAGCAGCACCGGACCTCGATTCGTTGTAAATTACTCGCAGTTTATAGAGCCCAAAGATGTCTTCCCCGGCGCACAAGTTGGATTGAATCAACAATCACTGGCTGTGGTAAGCGTGCTCTCTTCTGCAAAAGACCCTCTTGTGTATGGTATGGAAGTAATAGAATCACCGGATGTGAACTATGAATTGATAGGAGGATTGGCTGAGCAGATAGAAGAGATTAGGGAAATAGTTGAGCTCCCACTGACCGAGCCTGAGCGGTTTGAGCGCATAGGTGTGGTGCCACCAAAAGGTGTTCTTCTTATAGGGGAACCCGGCACGGGGAAAACATTGCTTGCAAAAGCCGTTGCGAAGCGTACATCCGCCACGTTTATACGAGTCGTTGGCTCTGAACTCGTGCAGAAATACATCGGTGAGGGTGCGAGAATGGTGCGGGAACTGTTCGAATTGGCAAAGGAGAAATCTCCATCAATCTTGTTCATTGACGAGATCGATGCAATTGCTGCTCGGAGGATCGAGGATGGTACCTCGGGGGAGCGTGAAGTGCAGCGAACAATGATGCAACTGTTAGCAGAAGTAGACGGGTTTGACCAAAGAGGCGATGTGCGGATAATAGGCGCAACAAATAGACCTGATATCCTTGACCCTGCTCTGCTCAGACCTGGAAGATTCGACCGCATCATAAAGATACCGATACCGGATAAAGAAGGGAGAAAGGAAATATTTAAGATCCATACAGCCGCCCTTAAGCTGAAGAAGGACGTCGATTTAGATACCTTAGCGGCACTTACCGAACATGCCACGGGTGCGGACATCAAGGCGATATCCGTCGAAGCGGGTATGTTTGCCGCGCGAAAGAATAAGAAGACGGTCGGAATGGAGGAATTTGAAAGAGCAATAAAGAAGGTAAAGGAAAGCAAGCAGTGGGATTATCTCAATGCCAAAGAGGCCGGAGTGATGTTCGT
>JACUTR010000039.1 GCA_014859735.1 Candidatus Methanophagales archaeon
TAATTTATATATTACTTCAAGTCTTCTTTTTCAAGAAGAGAAGGATCCTCGTGAGAACAAGAGATGGTAAGGAAGCAGAAGAGAAAGAAGGGGAAGAAAACAAAATCCGCAGGTAGGTTTGGCGTGAGGTATGGGCGAAAGATAAGGAAAGCGGTTGCCGAAATCGAAGAGCAGACAAAAGCATTGCATAAGTGCCCAAAATGCGAAAGGAAGTCAGTGAGCAGATTGGGGACGGGGATATGGAAATGTTCAAAATGCGGCTACACATTCACTGGTGGGACATACATCCCTCAAACTTCTTTGGGAATTACCGTAGAGAGGGCAATTAAGAGGCTGGGAGAACGAGAGGTTGGTATGGACAGCGAGGAAGAGACGGAAGCGGAAGGTATGGCAGAGGAGGGAAGGTGAATAAGCGCCTATGGGATACTATTGTTTACGGTGCAAAAGGCCGGTGGAAATACACAATGCCGGATACCAGGGAGTGAGATGCCCGTACTGTGGATATAGAGCCTTGAAAAAGGATCGCCCAACAGTCGTGGTGAAAAAAGTAAAGGCCGTTTGATAGGTTTAATGGAATTCACAACTGAATTTGAGCTCGAAGATGAGGTAGAAATAGTAAAAACGGTATATGAATCCATACAAGAAGAGAATAAGATAGAAGAGAACGAGCTGGAAGAGGATAAAAGGCGCTCTCTTGTTGATATCTCCCTTAACGGGACTAAATTATGTGTGCGGATAGGCGGTGATGACCTCATACGCGTGAGAGCTGCAGCAAATACCTGGCTTCGGTTAGTAAAAGTCGCGGAGGAGATGACCCGCGTGGTGAAAGAATGCGATCCTCATGGTTTCTAAACGGAATACCGGCATTGGTGTTACTCTTGCTGAGCATCCTCATTCTTTTGGGCATAATATGGTTGATCATTAAATTATTGCCCTATCTCATCATAGCACTGGTAATATTGATTGTGATCCTGGGTTTCGTGTATTTTCTCAGTAAGGTTTTTTGCTGAGTAGTTTTGGGAGGAACAGTCGCTCCCAATCCGTAAAACGATGAAATGAGGTTCTCTGATACCGCAATCTTCGCGACCAAAGAGAAAGAACTGGCTGACGAAAAGTTTTATAAGCACCTACCTCAAACCACAAGGTGCAACTATATGAAAAATTGCGGGTATATACCAGGAGGAGAAAAATGTTAGACGTCTTGATAAATCCGAACAAATTTTTTGAAGCGAGAATGAAGGGAGCAGAGAGCTTGAAAATACCGCTGCTTATCGTTCTGATAAGTGGGATGATCAGTGGCATAGCTGCATTTTTGATGACAGGTATAACACTCGAGATGTTGCGCGAAACGCTTCCGCCAGAGGCTCTGGGCCTTGCTTCGACAATTGGAGGCATAAGTGCCTTCGTCGCAGCAGTGATAGGTTCCTTACTCATCTGGGTTGTCTTTGCGGCGCTCTTCTTCGGCATATCAGCGCTGCTCAAAGGCGAGGGGACATTCAAACGAACGCTCGAGTTCGTTGGCTATGGCTATATACCGATGATCATTGGTGGTCTAATCAGTGCGGTACTTCTGTATAACTTCATCTCGACGGCGCAGATTCCACACGTCACTGATCCAACCGAGATAGCGGAAGTGATCACGCAATGGATGACGAAGAACCCCATGGTCCAGCTTTCGTCCATAATCAGCATTCTTTTCATGTTGTGGAGTGCGAACATCTGGGTATTTGGGCTGAGACATGCGCGAAATCTCTCGACGAAGAACGCATTGATTACCGTGGGTATTCTCGTAGCAGTCTATATCTTGTATTCGGTATGGCAGTTAGGGGTGCTTGGATGATGAAACTGCTCCCCCTTATTTTTTTACTCCTCTTCGTAGTGGGAATATCGGGCACACCCGTTGCAGGAGAGCAAAAGGCATCGGTCATGATTACTGGTTATCAGGTGAGTCCAGAAGCGCTCATGTACAATGATATTGGGACGGTTACCGTGACGGTAAAGAACATGGAAGCAGTACAGAGTGTGAGGATACTAGAGGCATCCCTGCTCGAACGAGAAATAAAGGTATTAAGCGACCCTTATGTTAGTATTGGGAGTTTGGGTCCTGGAGAAAGTCTGAACCTCTCATTTACCATAAAAGCAGGCTATACCGATGGCATATACTATCCAAGATTATTGCTGGAAGCGGAGAATGCCGAGAATATACGATACCAAATTCCAGTGAAGATAGACAGCACTCCCTTGACCATTGGCGTTAAGGAGATCCCAGAGGAGATAGTTAAAGGCGAACGTACGGAAATCAAGCTCGCTGTCGGAAATCCGAGACCAAACACCGTTACAGGCGTAAAGATCGTTGCTGCGGATGAAAACATGATACCCTCTGAAGTCTTCATGGGAACGCTCTCATCAGATGAAACAAAGGTCGCCTCTTTCAACTTCACACCGCAGACGAGGGGCGTTCATACCCTTACCTTCTCGTTAGAGTTTAAAAATGGTGATAATCCCCATTCAGCTGCTTTAAGCATCCCCTTGAACGTGACGGAGAGCAAAAAGAGCGCGGAACTCATCCTCACCGGGATTGAGCTAGAATCTACACTTAGGATGAGCGTGTATAAAATTACCGGTGACATAAACAATGCAGGATTAGAAGAAGCACGAAGCGTGGTTATGAAGGTAGGCGAAGGCGCGGGCATAGAAGCAGTCGATCCTTATAAAGCCTATTTCGTGGGCTTGCTCAGCCCTGATGACTTCAGCAGTTTTGAACTCGATGTAAAAGTGGATGAAACCGTGACAAAGGTACCCCTTCTCATAGAATACAAAGATGATGAAGGGAATCTGTTCTCAACGACCGAATACATTTCGATTGAACGCCATCAGACGACAAGCTCAAAGGAGTTGCCTGTCTCGATGATTGCTCTGCTCGTTGTGATTGCATTACTCATCATTGGCGTGGTTGCATACTCGTGGAAGAGGAGATGAACGTAGTGGAGCTCGTAGAGGTAACAAAGGTTTATAACCTTCCTCGAGGGAGCATCAGAGCACTTGATAACGTAAGTGTGAGCATAGAAGCAGGCGACTTCGTTTCAATCATGGGCCCTTCGGGCTCTGGAAAGACCACGTTGCTCAATATCATCGGGTGTCTGGATGTGCCGACAAGCGGGAGGGTTGCTATCGGTGGTAAAGATATCAGTGATCTGGGGGATGATGATTTGACGAAGATACGACGTGATAAAATCGGGTTTGTATTTCAGCAGTTCAACCTTATACCCACGTTAACCGCACTGGAGAATATAGCGTATCCTATGATACTGAGGGGCGTGAACGGGCATGAGGAAAGGAGTAAAGAACTCCTGAGGTCTGTTGGAATTGACGAGAAATTGGGCGAGAACAAACCAAACGAACTTTCAGGTGGCGAACAGCAGCGAGTTGCCATCGCCCGGGCACTGGCAAATGAGCCGGATATCATCCTCGCCGACGAGCCCACCGGCAACTTGGATTCAAAGACGAGTAAAGCGCTCATGGTTCTCCTGAAGGAGACGAACGAGCGTGGAAAGACAATCATCGTGGTGACCCATGATCCGGTGGTTGCGGGATTTACGATGAAGACATTCACGCTTGTGGATGGGAGGATAGTATGATATGATCTTTTTTGAGTTTGCAAAAAGGAACCTTGGGAGACATAAATTCAGATCCGTGCTCGCAGTCATCGGAATTATCATCGGGGTGCTCGCAGTAACCGCGCTGGGAATTCTTGGGAACAGTGTTCGGCTCGCTGCTTCTGATCAATTGTATCTGTTTGGAAACGAACTCGTCGTCTTTCCGTATGGTGGTGATACGATTTCAGAGGATCATTTTGAGCAGATCGATAAAGTAGCGGATGCAATCCCGGTAAAGTCGAGCGTGGATAAGGTGATCTTTAACGATGATTCAACGCTTGTGGCGGTATATGGAATGCGGACCGAGGATATTCCGAAACTTTTGGAGAAAGATAAGGGGCAGTTTCTTAAACATGGCTCTTTAGACTGTTTGGTCGGCTCACGGATCGCAGACGATTACGAGCTGAGGGTGGGGGAACGGGCAACACTAAGAACTCAGAAGCCCCGAATCGTCGGAATTTTAAAGGAACGAGGAGTAGGATTCGATATAAATCCTGATAACGCTATTATTGTCTCGGATAAGCTCTTTTCTGCATTGTATAATTCCTCCGGATACAACCTTGTGATTGTGAAGGTAGCGAAGATAGAGGACGTAGAAGAGACAAGGAAGAAAATTGAAGACCGATTGAACAAGAAAGAACAGGTTGTAGTCGTCATGGAGATGAAGATGATTGTGGAAGGGATAAAAAATTTGTTCAACATGATATCCCTCTTTCTCATGGGAATCGGCTCTATCTCGCTCGTTGTAGCGGGCGTAAGCATCCTCAATGTGATGATGATGTCAACGGTCGAGCGGACGAAGGAGATCGGTGTGATGCGTGCAATAGGCACATCTCAAAAGGGGATTCTGCACATGTTCCTCTTTGAATCATTGATTCTTGGAGTGATTGGTGGTGTGATAGGCGCGATTCTTGGATTTGGGGTTGGTTATCTCGTGGACGTTTTGATCTTGAATGAAGCATCGTATCTGTTTGCACCTTCGAGCATCCTGTATCTATTCCTCGGTACAGCGTTCGGGATCGGAACGAGCGTGATAAGCGGGCTTTATCCCGCATGGCGAGCGTCGAAGCTGAAGCCGATAGAAGCGTTGCGGTATGAATGAAAAGTATCTTGCTTGTGCTCGCACCTGCATTCTCTTTTTCTTCCCGCTTTCCAAAGTACGCTTCTTCTTTTGGTAAACCTTTTCTTTCAATGAAAGGCCTTTTTCTTTGATCAATGAAAGAGTCAATGAGCAGTGTGGACGTAGCAGCCATCGTCACCGAACTCCAGGAGCTGGTAGGCGCACGACTCGTGAAAGCGTATCAACAGGGTAGCGAAGAGATACGGCTCAAACTGCATCATAAAGAGAAAGGCGCGCTTGATTTGATAATCGAAGCGGGTAAACGAATTCATCTCACCAGCTATAAGAGGCCATCACCTCGACTTCCTTCTAACTTCGCCATGTTCATCAGAAAGCATCTCGGCGGCGGTCGCATTTCCCGCATCCAGCAATTCGACTTCGACCGGATCGTGGAGATAACAATAGAACGGTGGGATAAAAAAATCAGGTTGATCGCAGAATTGCTGCCGAGGGGAAATATCGTGCTCGTTGATGAAAATGGAGAGATTATGCTGCCGTTGAGACGAAAGAGCTTCTCGACACGGGAGATAAAGGTGCGGAAAAGATATGAGCGGCCTCCATCACGAGCAAATCCGTTGACAATGAGCGAGCACGAGTTGATGAAGCTCTGCGAATCCGCTGCTCAGGATAAAGAGGTGGTACGGATTCTGGCGTCGGAGTTGAGCTTTGGAGGATTGTACGCGGAAGAAGTGTGTGAAAAGGCCGGGATTGATAAGAATAAGAAGGCTCATGAGCTCACCGAACCTGAAATAAAAGCGATTCATGAGGCTATCCATGCGCTCTTCGAGCCGATACTCACGCATGAGCAATCCATGTTGAGAGCGCACATCGTACTGGAAGATAATGATAAGGTGGATGTGCTTCCTTTTGAGTTGGAGGTCTATAAAACGAAAGAAAAAGTGGTTTTCCCCTCGTTTAATGATGCTGCTGATGAGTTCTTCACCTCGCAACTAGCAGAAGCGGTGGAAGAGCAGGCACAGGCAGAGCACGAGAAGGGCATCAGCAAACACGAACGCGTTCTGAACGAGCAACTCGAGGCGTTACGGAAATTCGAGCGAAAGGAGGAAGAGAGCATAAAGAAGGGCGAATTGATCTATGCGCGGTATCTCGAGCTGGAAGAGCTGTTGCGTGAGATGCCGAAGAAACGAAAGATCGAAACCGTGACGCTGCCCAACACCGATCTCGCACTTGAGCTTGATACTACAATCTCGTTACATAAGAATGCGAGTGCGTATTATGAGCGCGCAAAGACGTTCAGAAAGAAGCGGGAAGGCGTGGAGCGTGCGATAGAGGAGACGAAGGAGCGGATAAAGGCGGAGAAGGAGAAGGAAGTACAGGTGGAGGAGGAACTCATCCCGGAGAAGAAAGAAGTCAGGCGGGAGAGAGAGGAGTGGTACGAGAAGTTCAGATGGTTTGAGACTTCAGATGGCTTTCTTGTCATCGGCGGCAAGGACGCAACGACCAATGAGATACTGGTGAAAAAGTACATGGATCCTAACGATTTATTTTGCCATACGCAGGCGGAAGGTGCACCGGTAGTAATAGCAAAAACAGGAGGAAAGGACGTTCCCGAGGAGGGGTTGCGAGAAATAGCGCAATTCGCCGCTTCATACTCCAATCTCTGGAAATACGGGTTCTATGAGGGTGAATGTTACTGCGTTACCGGCGAGCAGGTGAGTAAGACGCCGCCGTCGGGGGAGTATCTAAAGAAAGGGAGCTTTATGGTGCGTGGTAAACGGCAGTATTTCAAAACGGCATTAGGGCTGTGCATCGGGATTAAAAAAACCCGACTGGTTGTATGCCCTTCTACAGATTCGCAAAAGGAGCAGATGGATATCTTCGTGGAGCTCGAACCCGAGGGCGAGTTAGAGAAGAACGAGCTCGCAAAAGAGATTGTGACATTCTTTGTTGAGAATGCGAAAGAGGAGAACAACGAGGAAATTAAACGGATAGCGACGTATGAGAAAGTTCTAAAATATCTACCACCCGGGAAGTCGAGGATAAAAGAGAGTTATCCGGAGCGTTAAAATTTCAGGTTGAAGAAAGAAAACGGGAGCCATAAAAAATCATGGACTCCCTCACCGATTTCGAATCTACTTCAGGAACTTTGATACGAAGGGAGAGGTCTCGCCTCTGCGCAGGAAATGTCCCGAGGGTCCTTCGCCCAGGAATTCCGAGAACCAGGACTCGTGTTCGATCTCTTCGTGAAGGATTGAAAGCGCTAGATCATAGGTTCTGTGGTCTTTCCCCGCAGTAAGATTGCAGATAGTGGTATACTGACGAACTGCGCACCGTTCCGCCTCCACCAGAACCTTCAAAATGTTATTAACATCACTGATGTCCGCAGGTAAGTATGCAGGTGGGCATCCCGATATGTCATGGAACTCCTTCATGTCTTTGGGTAGACCTCCCCCGAGTTCATAGATGCGGGGTACAAGAGCTTCAAAGTGGTTTCGGTCTTCAATTCGGGCTGTCTCCGCAATCTCCTTGATCCCCTCTCCTTCCAATCCAATGAGGTTGCACCGCAGGATGGTGTAATAGTAGTACGTGGTAAGTTCAGCCGCTGCGTTCTTGACCAAGAGTTTTACCAATTCGTTAACATCGACCCCTGACCTCTCCACCATTTCGCGAGTTACCTTAGCCATATTATTTATCACCTCCTGTTCTTAATTACGATGCTTTGAATAAATATATTTTTCCGTCTTTCTCTCTTTTTGATGCCAGATGAGGGTGCGCTCTTCTAACCAAATGCTACATCAAGTACCATCATTACCGCAAAACCAATCATTCCTCCCATGGTAGCTAAATCAGTATTGCCACCACGCTGAGACTCCGGGACAAGCTCCTCGATCACAACGAAGATCATGGCACCTGCGGCAAAACTCAATGCGTATGGCAGAATAGGCTGAGCAACAATAACCGCTGCTGCTCCGATAACGCCCGCGACAGGTTCAACAATTCCCGATAGCTGCCCATACCAGAAGCTATGCAAAGGAGACATCCCCTCACGTCGAAGAGGCATAGAGACCACAAGCCCTTCCGGGAAATTTTGTATGCCGATACCGATCGCCAAGGCGATGGCTGCTGCTACCGACGCGGCAGGGAAACCGGCGGCAGCAGCTCCAAAGGCAACTCCAACGGCAAGACCTTCCGGGATGTTGTGTAACGTAATAGCAAGCACAAGCAAGGTACTCCGCCGCCAGGTCGTCTTGATCCCCTCAGCTTCTTCTGTCGGAGAGCCGTAGTGAAGATGCGGCAATATGTAATCAATGCCACGCAAAAAAATGCCACCCAAGAGAAACCCGGCTACCGCCGGAACCCAAACGGGGATTTCTTTGCCTGCCGACATCTCAAGAGCGGGGGCAAGCAGCGACCAATAACTTGCCGCGATCATCACTCCAGCCGCAAAACCCAGCATCCCGTCGAGTACTTTCCTGCTCACGTCCTTGGCTAAAAACACCATTGCTGCTCCGAAAGCAGTCATAAGCCATGTAAACAAGGTTGCAAGAAGAGCTTGTAGCACCGGATGAAGGGTCAGCAGAACATCTATCATATTTCCATCTCCTTGTTCCACTTACCTAAAAAGTAGAGGAGCATTAAAAGGAACGTTATAGAACTATCAAACAATTGAACATGAATTTTTCCATAACTTGAATTTCGATTACGAAAAATCCTCGAAACCCTACTCTTCTTTTCCTTCCACCTTACCAGCAAGCTGCTTTATCTTCTTTAAATCCGTAATATCCCGATTTACTCTCCGCAATTTCTTATCAAGTACTAACAACTTTTCAGTATCGCACACCATGAATTTCTCCTTATTACGATACGTTATCAATTCCTTATAGAGTCGCTGAGCTTCCTTTTGTAATTCTTCGAGCTCTTTATCTATTCTGGCTATATCAGCTCGGTATACCATGTTAATGGTTTGTTCGGCTCTTAATATATAACCTTTACCCTTACTTTCATTTTTTTTATCCACGATTGAAAGTTTTATTTATCTAAGTAGATCACCCATACTACGGGAGTGATCCCCTCCGAGATACCACCACTATCTCCCCATCTCCTCCTCACCAAACAGGGTTACGCATAAAAGCTCCGTTTTTCAGCTCATTCGAATCCGAATCGAAAAGATAGCACCTGCAACGATCTTTCTACACTGAAAATATGCCAGACAAATACACAATGGCAGTCATCAGCAAAGCCACCGCCCCGAGTACTATCCCGCCAATCGTATAGCATCGGTAGCCTGCGGAGGGAGTTATATCTGCAAGCTCTACGACGGTCCAGAAATAGGCGTCATTCGCATGCGATACCAGGAACGTACCTGAAGCCATAGACATCAGTGCCAGTTCCAGGGGCAAGCCAAGTTCAGGAAGGATCGGCAGAATGATACTGGGCACGATCAAAAAGGTTACGAGCCGCGAACCCTGCACACTCTGGATTGCAACCGCGACCAAAAAAGGAATGAATAGTGCCGGTATTCCGGATTGTATAATCAATGCGCCCAGTTCCTGACCAGCTCCGGTCAGTGCTAAGGTAGAGCCGAGCGCACCGCCCGCGCACAACACCATGAGGATACCGCCTCCCTTTATCACCGCTTCCCTCGTCCATGTGTTGATCGCATCCCGTCCGAACCCCTGAGCAGCGATAAAAGCAAGCAAAACGCCGATCAACAACGCGATGTTTGGATTGCCCACGAAATTGAGCATGGGAAACGGGAAAATGAGATTCGAAAAAATGAGCGCTAAAGGAAGAACAATGGGTGGATATGCCCTTAATCTGCTCGTTCGCTCCCGGTGCATCTCTCCCACGCTTGGTGGAACCGGCCCGAGCCGGCAAAACCGCTTCGCATACAGATAGCCAGCCAATGAAGTGGGGAGAGCAATCAAAAGACCAAGCAGAACAAGCTCAGTTCCCACAACGCCAAGCTCGGTTGCCGCTGAATAAACACCCGGCGCGGGATAGATAAGCTCGTATGACGCGAGTGTGCCCAGACTGAGAGATGTTGCAGCCACCCCTATCGGCATCTTCTGCTTAGAAGCAACCTCTCGTGCTATCGGTATAAGTATCACATAGGCCAGGATGCAGCACATCACCGGAATAGCCACGAGGAACCCGAGCAGATTCAATGCGAGGATAGGTCGCTTTGATATACGGATAATATCATCTGCTATCACCGCTGTGCCGCCAATCTCATCTAAGACCAGGCCGATGATACCGCCGCACACGATGATGATCCCAAGCTGGTAGATCACCCTCCCCATACCGGTCAGAATCGATTCCAATCCCTCAAGCGGTTTTGCAGCTAAAAGGGCGACGAATATCGAGACAGTGATCAAGCTTAGAAAGGGATTAATCCTGAACTGAGCGGTCATAACTAGGATGAGGACCAATGCGAGGAGAAATATGAGGAGGGGCGTCATGTATTCGTACTATCATTACCCCCGGGGTTTAAATATTCACCAGAAAAAAAACCTTATTTATAAGAGATAACGTATACCATAATCACCCACACGTGGAGAACGGTTACACGGGGACTTAGAGCGAGAAATGACAAGGGAGAAATTGAAAGGTGCGGAAATAGTAGTGGAGGAGTTGAAGAATGAAGGAGTGGAAGTAGCCTTTGGAATACCCGGTGGCGTGCTGTTAGATTTATACGATGTGCTCTATAAGGATGATGTAATAAGGCATATCTTGATGAGGCATGAACAATGTGCGGCGCATGCTGCTGACGGCTATGCGAGGGTTTTAGGAAGACCCGGCGTTTGTATCGCCACGTCAGGCCCGGGTGCTACCAATCTCGTTACCGGACTGGCGAATGCAAATATGGATTCTTCTCCTGTTGTGGCACTAACGGGGCAGGTGCCGACCGCCGCGATAGGGAGCAATGCATTCCAGGAAGCAAGCACCTTCACCATCACCATGCCGATCACGAAACATAACTTCCTCGTAACGAGGACGGAGGATTTACCTAAGGTCATCCATAACGCATTTTATATCGCGAATACCGGCAGGAAAGGTGTTGTTTTAGTTGACCTGCCAAAGGATGTCCTGGCAACCAGGGTAGACGTGAATTTGCATCCAAAAGAGACGTTTACGGGCTATAAGCCGAAGATAAAACCGAATCCGGTACAAATAAAGAAGACGGCTGAGGTCCTGGCAAATGCGGAGAGACCGCTTATATTGGCAGGTGGAGGTGTTATCAGCGCTAATGCGACCGAAGAGCTCCGCCATTTAGCCGAATTCCTCGGTGCTCCGGTAGTAACAACACTTATGGGTAAAGGAGCTATTCCGGAGAATCATCCCTTCTCGTTGGGCATGGCAGGAATGCACGGGCGTATCTATGCGAACAGGGCGATTAGTGAATGTGATGCCCTGCTTTCGGTGGGAACACGGTTCAGCGACCGATTAACCGGCTGGCAGTTGGACCAGTTTGCCCCTGAGGCAACGTTGATACACGTGGATATCGATGCGGCGGAGATAAACAAGAACCTGCAGGTTGATATACCACTTGTAGGAGATGCGAAGCTTGCACTTGAGGAGATACTCAAATGGCTGGAGAAGAAGAGAACAACCAGTCCGGGAAGCGTGTGGGTGCAGAGGATAAGAGAGATGCATTCGGCGTGTGAAGAATGTATCGGAGACGTGCGGAGAGAAGGGGCATCGATATCAGATATGTTGATAAAGGAGATTAGTAAAGTCCTGGATGACGATGTGATCGTCACGACGGAAGTGGGGCAGTGTCAGATGTTTGCCGCGCACTATTACATCACCAAGAAACCTCGCACGTTTATATCATCCGGCGGGCTGGGGACAATGGGATTTGGATTCCCCGCTGCGATCGGGGCAAAGGTCGCGGCACCGGATAAGAGAGTCGTGGACCTCGCTGGTGACGGCAGTTTCCTGATGACCTGCCATGATCTGGCGACCTGCGTCGAGAATGATATACCGGTTGTGGTGTGTATCTTCCACAATTGTTACTTGGGCATGGTGAGGCAGTGGCAGGAGCTGTTCTTCGAGAAGCGGTACTCGAATACCGGTTTGGGCACAATTCCCGATTTTGTGCGGTTAGCCGAAGCATTTGGAGCCTACGGAGAACGAGTGGAAAAGCCGGAGGAGTTGAAGGACGCTCTGCAGAACGCATTTGAGTCTGGAAAGCCAGCAGTTCTTGATATGATCGTGGGCCAAGAGGACAAGGTATTGCCCATGATTCCTCCCGGTGGCAGCATAGTAGGAATGATAGGAACAGAACGATGCAAACCCATATAATTTCGTTATTGGTGGAGGATCATCCCGGAGTGCTTACGAGGATGTCCGGCATGTTCACGATGCGAGGAATCAACATCACCTCGCTCACCGTTTCACCCTGCGAGAAGGAGGGGTTGTCAAGGATGACCGTGGCGATAGACGGCTCGGAGAGTGAGTTAGAGAAGGTGAGAAAGCAGCTCAGCAATCTGATAGAGGTGGTCAAGGTTGTCGATTTGAAGGAGGAGAAGGCGGTCATCCGTGATTTATGCCTTATGAAGGTCCATGTGAAGGATTCAAATGCTCGTTCTGAGGTCATGCAACTTGCCGAAGCGTACGGAGCGAAGATAGCTAATGCTACGCTGGATTCAGTGATAATCGAACTTACCGAAGAGCCGAGAACGATAGACCGGTTTGTCGATTTGATGAAACATTTTGGTATCAAGCAATTGTTCAGAACCGGGGTTACGGCCATCGGTATGGATACCGGTGGGGGACTGGAGCGATAAGATAGAATCAGGAACGCGGCGTTTGCCGGGTTTCGGAAGAAGTCACGATAACTCAAGCGTGGAGAAAGCAACATTTATAAAGAACCTGCAATTACTTCTATTGGGGGCTGGCTGATACCATGAGAATATTGCATGATGAGGATGTAGATGAGCGCATCTTAAGCGATAAGATAATAGCCGTCATAGGGTATGGAGCACAGGGGAATGCTCAGGCAAACTGTTTACGAGATTCGGGAGTTAACGTGATTATCGGCGAGACCGAGATATTGGGTGGTAAGCCTAATCAAAGCTGGAAACGAGCACAAGAGGATGGATTCGAGGTGATGCCGATCGATCAAGCGGCTGAAAGAGGAGACATTGTTCATATCTTACTTCCCGACGAGGTACAGGCAGAGGTTTACGAGAGGCTGATAAAGCAGCACCTGAAAGCAGGAAAGGCTCTTTGTTTCTCACACGGGTTTAACATCTGCTTCAAACGAATCGTTCCTCCTGCGGAGGTTGACGTCATCATGGTTGCTCCCAAAGCACCGGGAACCGAGGAACGAAGGGCATATTTAGAAGGGTTCGGAGTCCCGGGCCTCGTCGCGGTCAAACAGAACCCGTCAGGGAACGCACGCGAGGTGGCGTTAGCAATGACCAAGGCAATGCACTGGACAAAGGCAGGCATCTTAGAATGCACGTTTGAACAGGAGACCTATGAGGATCTATTTGGCGAGCAGTGCGTCTTATGTGGTGGTCTGGTAGAATTGATGAAGACCGGCTTCGAGGTCCTGGTAGAGGCAGGCTATCCGCCGGAGATGGCGTATTTCGAATGCGTGCACGAGATGAAACTGATCGTTGATCTCGTCTGGCAAGGTGGGATCAAACGAATGGCGGAGGTCATCTCGAATACCGCGGAATACGGCATGTGGGCAGTGGGTCATACAATAATCGGACCAGACGTGAAGGAGAAGATGAAAGAAGCGTTAAGAAGAGTTGAAAACGGCGAGTTCGCACAGGAATGGGTTGAGGAATACAAAAAGGGAATTCCGTTCTTGAAAGCGAGCAGGGAGAAGATAGGAGAGCATGAGATTGAAACGGTCGGCGAGGAGATACGAAAACTGTTCAAGAAATAATTTTTCTACGATTTTTCTACGATGCCCAACTTGTCTTTCTTGAAGCACCAGCCGACAAAGATCGTGTTAGTAGGCCTCAATTATAAAGAGCATGCGAAAGAGCTCGACATGCCGCTGCCACACGAGCCCATCTTATTCTTGAAACCACCGACCACCTTGATAGGTCCAGAGGAGCAGATTGTGTACCCGTCGCAATCGACCCAAGTTGATTATGAAGCTGAATTAGCAGTGATCATAAAAGATCGATGCAAAGACCTCGAGCCCGAAGAGGTTATGGACCATGTCGAAGGCTTTACCTGCTTGAATGATGTAACAGCCCGTGATGTCCAGAAGAAAGAGGTGCAATGGACCAGAGCAAAGAGCTTTGACACCTTCTGCCCCATAGGGCCACGAATAGTTGACGATATTGATCCCAACAGGGTAACAATTCAAAGCTTTCTCAATGGCGAACTAAAGCAGGATTCTCATACCTCCAACTTCATTTTTACCGTTGAGAGGTTAGTATCCTTTATCTCACAGGTGATGACGTTACTGCCTGGAGATATTATCGCAACAGGAACGCCGAGTGGAGTTGGCGCTATGCAGAGAGGAGATACGATAGAGATAAAAATAGAGGGGATTGGAACGTTACGAAATTATGTAACGTAACGTGAGCATACGCTTTATTTAGTGCACGAAAATCTCCTTGCCTCACTCTGTCCAAAACCTTTGATACCATGAAGAAAGAAATCAATGCTGTGTTCCTCTACTGCGATCGATGCATCCTTAAAATGAAATGATAAAAAACTGGGAAAGAACGTTTACGATTCACGTCGCGCCATTAGTATCGCTATTCCTGTTGCTATAATGATCAATGCAACAATTAATATAAAAAATCTCGCATGCTGTGTATGGGCTTTGCACTTACTTAAATTATCGTTTGCACCTTTATCTTATCGTCCCTTACGTTGTAAGATTAAATTCGGCTCATGAGTTTCTCCGGTAATCGTATCCGATACCAATTACGGACTCATCATCCGGATTTATAAAAACAAGCAGTGTAACTCCTGGTTCATTTTTATTCCCAAGATGGATGGGTAGGACAGGAAAAGTACCTTTTATTTTTACCCGTTCAAAGCTTCCAACCACAACGATCACAAAAACAGTTCTTAACACTAATTTCCACTTTGCTTCCATTATTATTCAGACCTCATTCTATGCAATTTGGCGAATCCTATACCAATTAACCCACTGACTATTCCAAAAACGCAGAAAATCGCTATGTCAAATAAATTGTAATTGCTCATTTCGAGAAGGTTTGTAATGAAGACGACAGGTAGAAAGTACGGTGGGAATGGAGAGATTATCAACGGGATCGAAAGAAACCCCACAAAGAAACTGAGGAGATAATCCCTGCTCCACCAACCATAGATCGCAGCAAAAACAAACGCTATGGGAAAGAAAAATGGGTCATCAAAACCACTCCCACGCATTAATATCTGTCCAACATAACCACTGACAAAAATGGCGAGAATTATGAATCCGATGCCGACAAGAATCCGTTGTGTAGCTGTTTTCATCTCATCATCTTATCATTTATTTTAGGAATTTTTGAAAATTATACGACTATACTTCCAACCCAAACAGGGTAGACTTCCTTGGAAATTGGATCAACATGGTATAGGTCTATAACAACGGTGAGGTAAGGGTAAATCCTCGTCTTATAGGTTTTATTGAGCTCATTATCCACGGTGATTTCAAAACGGTATTCTCCGTTGGGCCATAGGATTTTTAAGTAAACGGGTTTAGGGCAGTCAACGTTTTCTCCTGGAGCGAGATCATACATCTCTTTGAAGATTGGTTCGTTATCAGGATTAAATATCTCAACAAATACCCGGTGACTGGCGTTTTGGTCGTAATTGTATATGTAGAAAAGAGGAGTTGCAGGGCCAACGAAAAGATAAGGAAGGATAACATAAAAAGTAATCACCACAATGATTATTGCAACTCCCGCACCGATCAATATTTTCTTTTTCAATCTCTTTCCGCCTTTTTTAACTTATAATACCAAATTAC
>JACUTR010000040.1 GCA_014859735.1 Candidatus Methanophagales archaeon
ACATATACTACCGAATTTGGAGGGATATACGACAGTGTCGTATATGAACGAGTTAGGCGAAACGGCGGTCACGAAGCATTAGACATTATATATATACGTAAGTGCTATACTAAAAATAGGAGATGAACAAATGGGCAGTAGAAAAGAAAGGTTAGAACTTATTCGGAAGATCCAAGAACATCGAGGCTCAAAGGTGCTTGTGTATTTTACAGGCGACAGGCGACCTTTTTCTTCGCAAATAGCTGAGGATGCTGTACTGCCGTTATATAAACATCTTTTGGCTTTGAAAGAGACTCAGCCAAAAAGGGAAAGGATAGACCTATTTCTTTACACTAGGGGTGGTGATGTAAGTGTCCCTTGGCGAATAGTGACAATGATTCGGGAATTTTACGGCGATTTTTCTGTTTTAATCCCATATAAAGCACACAGTGCCGGTACAATGATTGCTCTAGGTGCTGATAAAATTGTTATGAGCAAAAAGGCAGAACTCAGTCCTATTGATCCTACACTTGTGAGAGCAGTTATTGGAGAATCTACTGTGCCACCTCCGGAGATAAGCGTAGAGGATGTAACGTCCTATATCTCATTTATGCGAGAGCGGGCGAATATCACCGACCAATCTGCTCTAGCTCAGGTCGTATCCCAATTAGCAAGCCATCTAACTCCTTTGACGCTTGGTAGCGTAAATAGACAGTATTCTCACATTAGACTTGTAGCACGTAAGTTACTAACCTCAAGAAAGGAAAAAATTGAAGAGGGCCGAGTTGGAACTATTATCGAGGCACTGACAGAAAAGATGTATTCACATGGTCATGCAATTGGTAGGATGGAGGCAACAGAACTGGGTCTTCCAGTAGACAACCCGGACGAGAACCTTGAAGCACTAATTTGGAATCTTTATCAAGAATATGAGCACTTGCTACAGCTCACCGAACCGATTGACCCAGAAGAATTACTTATCCGGGAAAATAAAGAGGAGTATGCTATAGACGATATTCCACTTGCTATTGTTGAAACTATTCCCAAGTTAAATATGTTCGAGATTAACTCTATTTTACGCCGTAAGCGACAAGTACCGCCTAACCCACAGATTAATGTCAACGTGAATCTAGGACTCCCGCCAGGTATTGATCCAACAAAGTTGCCCCAAAACTTTCAACAGATAGTCCAGCAACTCATGGGGCAGATTGCTCAGGCAATTCCGCAGATAGTCCAGCAAGAGTTAGTTCGGCAGTCTCCGATAGTTGGCATTGAGGGAAGAACCTTCGGTGGGAAATGGAAAGAAAAGACAGATGAAAACATTTAAAGGAGGAGATTATCATGCCAATTAGTATTGAGATAAAGGTTGTCCCGTTTGGGCAAGTCAGATTGGAAATAGGTAAGCCTATTCCTTCAGTTGAGGAACTTCAAGCATTCCCACCTAGAGAAGCAGTTCGATACCAGGAGCCTCAAGAAACCACTACCCGAATATACGAAGTTCAGTACGGTGAAAAACCAACGAATTACATCGTCCCACTTTCTACGGGATAACTGATGAGAATAATGCCGCCGCATCGCCTAACACGGCGTATGCTGTTCGGGCTTACGCCCTCACCCAAATGTTCGGCTTCGCCTCTCACTTCGCATACACCGAAAACGTTAAGTGAAATCGGGGGCAAAGTTTGAATGACGATAAATAGTGGTGATCTTCATGTCTCGATGGCGAATTAGCAAAGGTCAAGCAGTAGACCTACAAGAATGGGCATTGGAAGAGAGTGGAACTAAGAAATTTCTGGATTCTCTACCCGAGCTTCCTAAAAAAGGAAAAATAAAACCCGGTTTATATGTAAGTTATGAAATCGACGAATCAGAGCTTGACGGAGGAATCGATTGGCCTGATGTTGGTATAGCAACGGTATATGCAATACTTCAAGATGGAAAAAGAGAATATCTTGGCGAGGTACGGGCGTACAACTGGGAGGCTATCTGGCTTTCCACAAATGAATATGATGAGGTAGATGATGCCGGGGAGTGGTGGAGGTGCGTTAAAGAGGATTATGAAAAACTCAAAGAGAGTGATATGAAATGATGGATCTTGGATTTTTACATTTGCCCCCGACTCTTCGCAACCCTTCGGGTTGCTCGGTGCTATCGTACTCACTTAACAGAGTATATCTGGTTCGGGCTTTGCCATCACCCAAATTCCTCTTTGGGGAACTTCATATACACTCAAACGTTATACGAAATCCAGCATTTACCCATTCACAAGAGAATAAAAGGAAGATAAAATGACCCAAACAACAGAACACCATCCTGAAAGAACAAAGAGGAATGTAATTCTTGTGGGTGTAGCCGGGGTGGGTAAGACTACATTGGGAAAACTTGCTGCTGAAAAGTTGGAGATGTCATTTGTGGACGTCGATATGGGATTTGAGGATGTAGAAAGCTCTGATATTGATACCCTTTTAGATAGATATGGCGAGGGGGAATTCGATGACCGATTATTAAATTATTTTTCAGAAATAATTAGCAGAGAGAATCATACTATCTTTGCCGCCCCAGCACGAGTTACACATTACAAAAGGTTTTGGGAAGTAGTGAGGGAAAATGGAGTATCGATTCATTTGCAAGGAAAGCCCATGGAAGTTTATATGCGACAAGATATGCGAGTAATGGGGCGAAAATTAACAGAAAAGGAGAAACTTAAAAAACAGTGGAAACGCGAGTTCTACGATTACTATTGGTGGAGATTGGGGCATTGTCAGAAAGCTGATTATATGCTTAAAATTGTAGGCAACAAGCAAACTGATACGGAAAATCTATGTAAAAAGATCACAGAAATCATACCTATGGATATTTCAGAAAAGGATGGTGTTCAAAATTTATAAATTTACATGTGCTGGAACATCGTATACATCGTATAACACGGTGTATGCGGTTCCGGGCTATTGCCCTCACCCAAATTGCCCTTCGGGCAACTTCGCATACACCGAAAACGTTATATGAACTTGGGGGTCAAAGCGCTTTGATCAGGTGACGAGATCGTTGCGATAAAACGCCGTTATGCCCTCCGCAGTGTTTTTTAAGACCAAATAAGCTAGTTCCTGATTGGGAAAAGGACCCAATCCACAGTCCGGTCCCGCATATCTTATCCTTTCTCCGAAAAGGGAATAAGCCTTCTCAAGTCGCTTTGTTACTTTATCTGGACTGTTATATTCAGTAACAACGCTCTTCAAAACGCCCTTATCCTTAAATGCGTTTGTATGGTGCAGTTCGTCGTACTCCGCAGCCATGCTGAGGATATCTGTCCTCGAGACGCCAATGCGAAGGAATTTATCAGAGTGATCGAGTTGTCCTTTATCTATCAGCGTTAAAAGAGCGGGATGAGCTGCCGATTCAAGCCCGATCACCCTTATCCCTTCCACCTGGCACACGGTCTCGTAAAAAATAGGAGAATGAAGGTGTATTTGAGTATCAATGCCCCTTCGGTATGCATATTCGGAGGCGAGTTCAAGTGCGGTGATTATGCCCTCCTCTTCGATACGGGGGTCTAATCCCATGCTGGGCTCGTCAAGCGATGCGCATACCACCTCGTAATTCCTCGCTTCTTCTATCGCATTCTTTATAAACCTTCCTACAGATTTCGCAATGTTCGATACCACATCACTATACACCGGTGGCGTGAAGAGCTTATAATAAAGCTCTATTGGACCGGTAACGCATATTCGAAGCTTCAGTTTTTCTCCTTTCTGGTCCCTATACTCCTCAGCCAATTCCTCCAGGGCGTTCAGTTCGAGTATCCTCGCCTCTTCTTCTTTTATAAGCAGCGGAGCTTCCGTTCGTTTCCCATCCATGATTGGTTCGCTAAACTGAGTGATCATATTCTGAAATTGCGGATAATTGGGTACTTCAACACCGGCATTCAATTTTTGCCCCATCGCATCCTGTATTATTTCGTAGAGCGTACT
This sequence comes from Candidatus Methanophagales archaeon, assembly GCA_014859735.1. GTDB lineage: Archaea > Halobacteriota > Syntropharchaeia > Alkanophagales > Methanospirareceae > ANME-1-THS. The sequence continues at coordinate 3,948 of JACUTR010000040.1, forward strand.
TTCGTAACGTTCAACATTAGCAAAGGCTTCCTTTATCCAGTCCCTCGTGACTCCTTCGGGCACGGGATAACTCCCGATGTCGTCGAATATCACTCTCGCGCTCTTCATGCTTCTTACTTTATTTATGATAGCTCCACATACCTTTTTACAGTTCCAGATGTCATAAAGATAGTATGGATCTCAATCCCGATTTTGGGCTTTTAATGGTGAAGGCGTTTATCATCCTTTTTGTGGTAATGGACCCGCCGGGCACTATTCCGATATTTATAGCGGTAACGAAAGGTATGCGGAAAGAGGAGCGGAAAAAGGAACTCAATCAAGCGGTTATCGTTGCCACAATTCTCCTTCTCCTCTTCGCACTCCTCGGAAAGCTTCTTCTGGATATGTTGGGGATCAGTCTCAATAGCTTTATGATCGCAGGCGGTATCCTCCTTCTGCTCATTTCCTTCGATCTTTTAAGAGGTGAGCATAAATGGGGCGTGATTGGAGAATCAGGAGCTGGAGTAGGGGCAGTTCCGTTAGGCACTCCATTGCTCGCCGGCCCCGGCGCTATAACCGCAGTTATGGTAATAATACAATCTTCTGGGATTGAAATCGTCCTTTTTGCTATCTTCACCGCGATCATCGCAACACGGCTCTTGTTGGGGCAATCAGAGCGGCTCTATGAGATAATGGGGGAGGTGGGTTCAGAAGTATTGAGCCGTGTGGTAGGAATATTAGTTGCGGCAATTGCTATACAATTCATCGGAACCGGGATATTAGGGATGTATCAGCTCAGTGTGCAATGAACCGTGTAAATTCTTGTGCTCAATCAATGAAATGAGGAACACTGAAGAACTCTATCGCATACAGGAAGAGATCGCATCACAAGCGGTACTAGAAGATGAACTAAGGCTGGAAGACCTGAAATTAATCGCAGGTGCAGACCAGGCCTTTTTATACCACGCACAATCAAAAGCTGAAAACGGACTTAAAGCGGAGAAGATAATATCCGCTCTGGTAGTCCTCGAATATCCGTCTATGAAGCTTGTTGAGTATTCTTACTCGCTGATGCCCGTGGATTTCCCTTATATCCCCGGGCTTCTCTCATTTAGAGAAGCACCAGCCATAATAAACGCGTTTCACGCTCTGAAAACCAGGCCTGAGCTTTTAGTCATCGATGGCTGTGGAATAAACCATCCACGGTTTGCAGGGTTAGCCACGCACGTGGGGGTCATCGTAGACATTGCAACGATAGGCGTGGCAAAGAACCTCCTCTGTGGCACGGGCGAGGTGCCAAATGAAGAAGGGGAAGCGCGTATAATAACCTACCAGGATAGAGCAGTTGGCTATTATCTTAAGAGTAAAAAGGGCTGTAAACCCATAATCATTGCGCCAGGGCATAACATGTCACTGAAAACCGCCTTGAAGCTGATAAGAACGTGCATACACAAGCACAAACTGCCTGAACCCATACGAATTGCGCATCTCTGTGCAAATAAGATAAAGAAGGATTTTGCTGAGAAAGCCTAAACTATTAGTTTTAATACGCTAAAGATTCAATCTCAACAGATAGATAAAATGGTTGAAGAGCTTGGCAGCATACTCCATAACGGATTCGATACGTGGAAGAAGAATTTGACTATCTGTCTACCGTTTGTGTTTAGTTTTATACTAACCTCTATCGTGGCAGTTATCATCATCGGTGGTGCCATCCTTGTGACGGTAGGTCCTTTGTTGCCCTCTTTGGTGCCCTACCTTACCGATTCTGGTGAGATCCCTCCAGAGGTTATGCAACAGCTTCTGCCACAATTCCTTCAACATATCGATGTAATCATCGCTGCGGTCATCATCACGATAATTTTAGTGCTGCTCATAAACGCGTTTTTCACCGCGGGCGCAATTGGCATGGCGAAAGCGGCAACGGAAAAGGGGAGAACGAGTCTCTCTGAGATGATAGATTATGGACGAAGAAAATTCTCGAGTTTGCTCTTTGCCACCCTTATCGTTGGTTTAATCGCTCTCGCAGGTGTTATATTCTTAGTTCCCGGCGTGATCTCTCTGCTTCCAGCCATTACAGAAACGCCACCCGGTGTACCGAATATGGCAGCATTTGCACCGCTCTTTTTAGGATTCGTGGTACTGCTCTTCTATATGCTCATTGTAAGCATCATCCTCGCTCTTCCACCATATGCAGTGGTTATAGACGATCTTGGAGCGATAGAGGGTGTTAAGCGTGGTTTTAAATACTTCATGGCACACAAACTCGAGGTCTTCTTGCTCTGGCTTATCCTGCTCCTGATAGCGATAGTTGCTGGTATTATCTCGGGTACTATACCCTATATTGGATATTGGGTAAACTTACTGGTATCTGTTATTGTTGTTCAGCCCTTATCCGCTCTATGGTGGAGCAGATTGTATCTGAGCATGAGAGAACCGAGTGGGCTTTGAGCCTATTTACGCTTGCTTGGTTTAAGAAATTCTTCAAAAATAAAGAATATCCCGTGACAAATGGATATGGTGCTTGAACGTGTGATATCTTAGCGATTTATTCTATTCCCCCGACGTTGCATAGATCTCATAAGGCATGATCTTCTTATTCAACTTCTTCTTCCCTTTCAATTTACTTACCAGGTCGGCGGCTTTCTCCTTCTTCTCCCTCTTCTTCAATCGCTCCATTATGCCGGTCATCTCTTTAGCCTTCTCTTCTCCGCCGTATTCTATCTCCTCCTCCCTTACCTCGTCCTCTTCCTCTTCTATCCCCTCTACTTCCTCCATTCTCCCTTCATAAACATCCCTGTTCAACTTTAATCTCATCCTCCCGGTTACCTCACAAGCACCTTTACTAACAATTTAGCTTTGCTCCTATTTATTATTTTCCATACGCCCTTACCGGGCTTGCGGGGTCAACGGGGCGGAGCCCCGTTATTCATCATGAAACTGGCGTTCAGAGGTTAAAAAATCACCTTCCCGGGATATAAGCTCTGCGCTGCCGCTAAAATGTCCTCTAATTCCATGCCCTCCTTCAATTCGCCACCTATCTCCTCTTTATTCAGCATGAAGGGCTCATCCACTATTATTCTCGCTTCGTCGAGCACCACCGTTGACCAGCTCACATGGTTCACATGCGAACTGTATCGCTTCAACATCTCAGCCTTAAAGAATTCTCTCGTCTGCTCAGGCGCATTACTCACCGCATATCGTACTCGTTCAGAAAGAGAAGGCCAATCCACCTGCGGCAATTTTCTCGCTGCGAATGCTAATGATTCCTTTGGATTGAAAAGGCAATCACTTTTTAGACTCTCCTTCTCGCTACCAAGGTAATACAGCACGCTCTCATCCAGCACTGCATACTGGTTACATACACCCATTCCTTCAAGAGCGCTTTTTGGCTCGTAATTTACAAGCAACGCCAGTTTCGTTACCCACTCGATGCCATCAACATACTTCTCCAGGCTCCGGGCTTCCAAGTCCTCGATCAGTTCCTTGAACCCTTTTAGTCCTATCTCATCCCATTCACTCCTCTCCCCACCTTCAGATTCCTGCATCTCCTCGATCGCAGCGAGATAAAACTGCAAAATGGCTACCGCATCTGTTCTCTCCCCGTTCTTCAATTGTATCTCCCAGTTGCATTCCTGTGTATCTCGTGATAGCTTCTTGAAGGCGCTCACCGGATCTTCGAGCTCCGGAGCACCATGCAGAAATCCCAACTCAAAGGCGCGAACGACCAGCGCTTGCGCAATATCGCGCAAGAAGATTGCATATTCAGAACGAAGCGCCTCGTAATGAATATCGTGCAGGCGCCAGTAGTGATGCGCAGCATGGGGCTGGTCTCTCGTGTTCAGGATGCCTCTTCTCGAGGTAGTAGAAAGGGACGACTTTTGAACAACGAAGATCGCCCGGGGCGAAATAACGAACTTCACACCCTTTTTCCCCACGCTGTCCCCGGAAACAACATCTCCTGACCCGGTGAATACTATCCTCGTAACGACCCAGGGTATGAGCGCTCTTTCTACACGACCCCAATCTTTGCATGCCGCCCGTTTTGTTAGTATATTCCCATGCGTTGCGTATGTATTGGTCTTTATCTTTCTCCCTTTCCCCTTCCCTTTCAAGATACCACTTTCAGGAGGAGTGAAGAAATTGGCAACATTATTCTTATGGATGAGTACTTTCTCCTTTAACGATAAACTCGCCTCCCGTGACCCCACAAAGGCATATATCTCTGATGCTTTATCGTATGCCACCGCATCAAAAGGATTATTGTAAGAGGGTGTCGCTATTTCAAGATGACCCATATCGTTATAAATCCGACACCCGTTCTCACCAAATGAAGACGCTATTCTCGATTCATACAGTTCCTGCGATACTTCCATACTAACGTCCCACTGTACGTCTCTTGAAAATCGTTGCCTTTTTAAACCTTGAATCGCAGCATTGACGAGCACCGAAGGATTTAAACACGCTCGCGCACTCACGGGATATTCCTGCTCTATTCCTCGTATCTTATCTTCTGTCCCTACCCTCGGCACCTCCATCTCCCCTTCGTCGTTCTTTATCAAGCTCCCAGATCCGGGCAGAATATCAATATATCCCTTCTACTCTTCCTTATCCTTCTTCTCTTCTTTGCTTATCTCTTCTACTTTCTTCTTGATTGATTCCTCATTCCAGCCATCCAGTTCATCAAACCGGAACGTTTTGCTATTAGAATACAACAAATAATCCAGGTAGGGGTTTCTCACGATTCTATTTCTTATTTCCCTGCTTATCTCCTCCTCCCACCCCCTTATATCCTCTTCCTCGGCAAGCAATCGCACGAGAACCTGTCTTGTCCCTTCCCCTCGTCCTCGCTCTCGGAAGAATACCACTACCGCACTGGGCATTCTCGCGAGCTCCGGATACCGCTCAAAAAGCCTCGCATATTCCTCATTGCTCGGTCTGCTCACATCGATCTTCACCTTGGGCTCCTTGTTTATCGTTATCTTATTCCAACTGAGCACAGCATTCTCAAATTCAGACGCAAGTCTTACCCTCAGCTCGGCTCTTGAATTCTTCGGCGGAAAGAGTAACGCGTCTCCTATATCCTCTTCGGTTAGTACTCGTTCCACCCCTATCCTATCAGCAACACACTCGTACAAATCGTAATCACAGAGATTGGTAAAATCGAACGATGCTGCTATCTCCTTCTCCAGCCGCTCATCCATCATATACACGCTCCGGTAATCAAATTTCCCTTTTGGAATATATTTGTACTCAAAATCGTCTATCCACTTCTTTATCACCCAGAGCTTCATGACCCATTCTATACGACGGAAAACGTAAGGGTCTTCAAGCAATCCCTGATCAAACTTGGCGCAAACCCGCTTAAAGGTGTCCAGAGCGTATTTGTCCCAATAAGACACCTCTCGCTCCTCAAATAGCTTCTCGATCGCCTCAATATAATGACTCATAAGATAATCAAGGGCGGATTCCGTCCTCCCATTCATCAACTTTATCCGCCAATCTCCTTCCGTGTTCTCTGAAATATCCTTGAATGTCTGGAGTGGATTCCAGATATCCTCGACGTGCGTGATCTTCCCTGATTCTATCGCATCTATCACATACGAGGTAATCGCATTGTTGAGCAGCCGTGTGACCTCAGAACGAACTCCTTCACCCGAGGTAACATGCACACGATACTTATCCTTTGTGCTCAATGGTTCGTCCCTCGTGGATAAAATCGGCCACTGAGAAGGTGATTCCGTGAAGATCCGCCGAGAAACCATCGCTTTGGGCGATAGTACATATTTTATCCCCTCTTTATCCGCTACATAGCCCCCGGCGCCAAAGAATAGCTTACGAAGTATCAAAAACGGGAGGAGTAAATTCTCTTTGCCAACAAAATTCTTCCTTTCCACTATATACGATTCGTGCGTGCCCCTGCTATACCGCTTGTCTATCTCCACGTTTGCTTTCCAGCATTGGATATAGGCGAAATTACTTCCCCGTTTCCTCAATTTCTCCCGGTATCGTTCGTTTGCTTTCTCCACGCCTATCTGCATATACAACTCTGATGCCTTGTCATATTTGAGCACCTCAAATGCGTCTCTGCACTCAGGCGTTGCTATCTCGAGGTGCCCACCCGTGCAGATGTAAATTCGTGAACCATTTCTCAAAAAGCCATCATTCCTCCTGTGCATCTTCGAGCATATCGCACTTGATCCGTCAAAGAAGGTGTAATTCTCCAGTGCGTGGATTACTTCATCCACATGATAAAATCGCGCATACCGGTACAATCCGGGTGATTCAGAACTTATACCCACTCTGAATTCATGTTCCAGGCCTTGCCATCTGCACAAATCCACCCGTTCCATTTTTTAGAAATGCATTCCTGTTTCTTCCTCAGGCATCTCTTCATAGCCCGAGGCCAATATCTCCTCCGCTCTTCTCGGCACAAACCGATCAAATCCCTCTTTTAAGTGCCTCAGGTTCACACCTATCTCCTCTACCTGCTCATATCTCTTAAGCAAATCCTCAGCCCTATACCCCGCATCTAAGATCTCCGCAATTCCTTCCTTCTCCCACATTTTCTTCAGCTCAGCGTCGCTGATAGCTCCTTTTCTCAACATCAACATGGTTCTCTCCTCTAACGCCTTATCCCGTGCATAACCAAATATCTGTGCGATGAACCGCCCGGTTATCGTATCCTCTCGCTTTATCCTCCCTATTTCAGTCTCGACATACTGATCACTATACAGGTAATTGATGATCTCCTCCACGAGGTACGCCCTCGCTTCTTCGTCTCCCGCTTTTTCCTTTATCAGGTAGTGGTCAATGGGGATCTTTTTAGAATAAATAGCGGCGATTGAATACGCAGCTTCTCTATCCGGCTTGGGGACCTCTATGATCTTGTCGAATCTCGACCTGAACGCGGAATCGATGAGATGCAACCGGTTTGTTGCACCTATCACGGTGAGGTGGGGATGCAGGGCATAAAACCCATCTAAAATGTCCAGTAGTTGTCCGGTGACTCGTTCAGGTGCGCCTGACGACCCGGTATACATGCCTCTCTCCTGCGCTAACGCATCGATCTCATCAAAGAAGATCACACCATACTCGTTCTCCCCTTCCTCCAGTTTGTCGTTCGCCGCCTTGAAGACCATCCGTACATTCTTCTCTGACTCGCCCAGCCACATGCTGAAGAGCTCTCCCGCACCTATCTTTACAAATTCACAGTTGGGGAGTGCAGATGCTAATGCCTTTGCGCACATCGTTTTCCCACAGCCCGGCGGACCATACATCAGTATCCTTCGTGAACATTCTCCGTATCGTGAATAATCATCAGGATTTACCATCGGAAGAATAATACTCTTTATTAATTCCTGTTTTACCCCTTTCAAGCCCCCAATATCATTAAAGCTCACCTCGGGGCTCTTCGTGACTTCATAGCGAGAGTATTCCTTCGTCTTGTAACTCTTCTTGATATCAAAGGTACCGGGCAGGAGGCCCACCTTCATCCCCTCTCTAATCGCATCCTTCTCTTTCTCTTCCAGCCTTTTATATATCCTGCCACGTCCCCTTCCCGTGGATATTTCAGCTATCCATCTCTCCTCATCCTCTTCCTTCCTCAGCTCTTCTACCTCGCCAACTTCTAAATCCACCATCCGGTCATACACCTTCGTGATGCCTATGGTAAACCCACTTGGGTTGGTCCTGTCAGGGATGCGTCCCACGAAGACGTATTTCCCCTCTTGTAGCTCCTCTATCTCTTCCCCGGTAAGCGTCCCGTAGGGTAAAGCTTTTAATGCACCATTCAAATTCACAATAGCACTATCCTCAAGCTTCTCAACCACGAATCCGCAGTCTAAGGGCGGGGATCTCGATTTTGAAACGAGCCGTTCTAAATCCTCTTTATATGCTTCAGTCTCCTCGTATTTTCTTCTTAATCTCCGATATTCGCTCTCCAACCGCTCATACTCGTATCTCGGAATGTAATCCTCTCCTTCCATTATTTATCCCCTTTAAAATGTAGGAATTGATTTTATAAAAATCCAATGCCTTGCACGTACTTTTATATATATTACGTTCGAATATATAGAAGCACAAAGAGGGAAGCGCATGAAAATGGAGAGGAGAAAAATACAACTGACCGGTGGTTCTACTCTTACCATCTCGCTTCCCATAAAATGGGCACGAGAGGTGGGTGTAAAGCAGGGAGATGAGCTCTCGTTAATTCAGCGTAGTGATAACGCTCTCCTCATGAGGCCTCTGAAGGGGAAAAAGGAGGAGATAAAAAGCGCTGAACTCGTTCTATCTGAAAAAGAGAGCCTTGAGGGCAACTTTAGGTATCTCATCGCTCATTACCTCGTTGGATATGATGTCATCCGACTGCTATCCCCTGGCGGCTTTGATGCCGAGAAAAGGAAATGGATAAAGGAGGAAGTGCGAAAGAGGCTGATAGGCATGGAGGTTGTTGGTGAGTCTTCGAAGGAAATGGTGCTTAAAAGCTTCTTGAAATACGAAGACTTCACGCTCCAGGATGCGATACAAAGTATGTCCAAGATAATCTTATCAATGCAAGAAGATGCGATTGCTGCACTTGATGAAAGAGACCAGAACCTTGCAAAGGATGTTATAGAGCGGGATAACGAGATAGATCGATTTTATTTGCTCATTGTTCGGCAGCTTAAGGCTGCGATGAGTGACGCCGAACTCGCAAAGAAGATCGGTGTGGGCAGACGTCGAGATAGTCTGGGATACCGAATTATCGTGAAGAATATGGAGCGGATGGGCGACCATTTAGAGAACATAGCGAAGAACACCATGATGATTACCTCATCGGTACAGATTACTGGCATAAAAGAACTCGGCACCGGTGCGAAAAACCTCTTCACCAAGATCTTAGCTTCTCTCTCACCCATAGATATAGAGAAGGCGAATGAAGCGATAAGGGAGGCAAATATGCTGATTGGTACGGTTAAGGAACTAAATGAGCAAATTTTGGCCGAGGACTGGAGTCTTACAGACAAGATACACGCTCTTTCGATACTGGAGAGTTTGGGAAGAGTAGCGAAGTATTGCGAGGATATCGCAGAGGTAACGATAAACATGGGGATCGAGATACCAGGGGAATCAGAGTTTTAAGACATTCACTGTTTTCTCCCTCTCGGTTAGTCCTCTAATGGTTCATAACCTTTAACTTATCAGACCTCTCTCTTCTTTCCTATGCACTGGACATACGCAAAGGCGGGCGTGGATATAAAAAGGGAAACCGAGGTAGTAAAAGCGCTATCAGCAGAGATAAGGCGAAAGAAGGATTTAAGAGGTTTTTCCGGTCTCTTTGAAGTTCCTTTTGATACCCAGCACCTCATCGCTATTTCCACCGATGGCGTTGGCTCGAAGGTGCTCATTGCCGCCAAGCTCAACAGATGGGATACCATCGGTATCGACTGCATTGCGATGAATGTCAACGATGTGTACTGTGTAGGTGCGACGCCTCTTGCTTTTGTTGATTATCTCGCGATGGAAAAGCCAGACGAGCGGATTGCAGCGGAGATAGGAAAAGGATTGGAAGAAGGCGCGAAGATCGCGGATATTTATATTGTGAGCGGTGAAACGGCGATATTACCCGAAGTGATAAACGATTTAGACCTTTCTGGAACCTGTGTTGGCTATGTGAGGAGAGACCGGGTGATACGGGGCGAGCAGATTGAAGTGGGCGACCTGGTACTGGGGATGAAAAGTTCAGGAATCCACAGCAATGGATTAACACTTGCGCGGAAAGTGACAGAAGGAGCAGGATTGGATTATAATGAACCGTTCCCACCCAATCCTACGCGAAGTATAGGTGAAGAGTTACTAACGCCAACGAGGATCTATACCGAGGTTTTAGAGCTCTTGAAGCGATGTGAAGTACACGGTTTGGCGCATATAACCGGCAGTGGCTTTTTGAAACTGGGAAGAATCACTGACCTCGGCTTCGCTCTATATGATCCACTGGAGCCCAATGCGATATTTGGGTTCCTTCAGGAGAAGGGTAACATCGCGGATGAAGAGATGTATAAGACGTTCAATATGGGAATGGGGTTTGCGGTTGTCATTCCAAAAAATGAGGAACATCAAGCAATTAGGATAACCGGGGGTAAGATCGTGGGTGAAGTCGTGGAACAAGAGAAGGGGATAACGGTTGGGGATGTGAAGGTGTTGTGAGTGCCATTTTTGTTACACAATCGAAGTCCGATTTCCGATTGCAGATAACGGTTCGAGCGTACCTGAAGTTTGCGACGGAAGGGAGCGAATTTGGGCAGAGGTCAGAAGTCACGAAGCCAGATACGCTCTGTTAAGTACGTGCTATATATAGCACCGAGCAATTCCAAGAATTGGAAAGAGTTCGGCTTGGGTGCTTATAAATATTTAGCGAATTCATAGGGATCAACTTTTGCCAATTTTAGCACTCCTTTCAGCGTGCCTATTTTTAACTCTCTATGCATGGGTACCACACCACAGTACCAACCTTTCCCTCCGGTGTCATTTTTGAGAGTCTAACATGGCTTCCAGAGCGCCCACTTATTTCGAATCCAAATTTGTTGCAAAGAATCTTAACCGCAGTTTCACCGGAGACTTTCCTAAGCTTTGGCAATGGAAGCCACCTCAAAAGTAGTTATAATAGATTTTCTCTCCTCTTCCAGTGGGAACTCTTCTAAATACAGCTCAGTGGCTTCTTTGAGATTATTTATGGCCTCTTCTAATGTCCTCCCTTGGCTAACTGTCCCCACCTCCGGACATTCTGCCACATACATATCCTCTTCCTTATGCAACACAGCCGTAAATGTCTGCATCTTTATCACCTGTTTATATGAGTGTATTTCTATTACTTAAATTATCCCACATCGATACACCAGGCGCCCAAGCCGAATTTCACTTAACGTTTCTCATTGGCGAAACAGCCTGGCCACGGTCGAGAATATCTTGGAAAAAGACCGGCTGTTTCCCGAAGGGCGGAAGCGCCAATGTTGTGTTATCTGGTGGTGCGAGTATCCTTTCTTAGAGTTCATTCCCGTTTATATGCCAACCCAATGCCTGACAACATTGAGTAACATCCTTATTTAATCCTTTCGTCGAATAAACAGCCAAATGGAAAGGCTGTCGCGAGATGTGAGCACATGGCTTCCCTATAGGATGAGGCGCTTCGCGCCATTGTATAGCATCACTGTTTTTGTCGGAGGTAAAGACCTGAACGATTACTTCAATCCCATATTCCGCATTTCAAGTTTATAAAGATAGTGTTTTTTTGAATTTCATTCAGCCACGAACCCATCATAAACCCTTTCAGGGTTTTCGGGGACGTGGGCAGAGCCCACGATAAGGTATATCCTCCAAATTAATATTCGTATGGGCATATCACATCTTGCTTCACTCTTTTTATCCCCCTTTTCGTCACGATTTCGCATGAAAAAGAAGATGCGATAGACTAACAGCGCGTTTCTTCTCCCGCTTTCGCTTTGTATTGCCACTCTTCTTCGATTGAAGCCTATAAAAGCGTTCCTAGCCATAACTGGTGCAGTATATCC
>JACUTR010000130.1 GCA_014859735.1 Candidatus Methanophagales archaeon
TTTCCTTTTCCCCGCTGAACTACCACCCATGCTCCCTCTCTCTTTGCGATCTCCCGCGTGGAATCCGTACTATTGCCATCAATAACGAGGATATTTTCAAATCCTTCACTTTTAAACTCTCTTATGATCTCGCCTATCGTTTCTTCCTCGTTCAATGTTGGTATTAGGATACAAACTTCATTCATTTCTCTCACTATCCCCTTACTATCACCTGCTTTTTATTTAATGCGGAACATAATTATAAAGGATACGCAAACGGACAGGAAGAGGAGACGTTACACGCCTTGTTTCCAATATTGGGAACCCGAAGTCTTAAGAAGTTATATATGATACCACTGTTCTGATAGAATACTCATCTCCGGGAAGAGCGGTTATGTATACAGAAAATAAAATGACCGAATACAAACTGTTCGCTTCGCACAGCGGTTTGTTGGACTCGTGGGGATTGCGAACATCATCTTAAGTCTGCGTGGATTAATCCGGAATCCGATCTTACTTCATCTTTAGCAGGGTTCCGAGAGCAACGATCTTCAACAGTATCTCCGAATATAAAACCAGGGTAAGAAAGCCCAAGCTAACCCTCCGTTCTTCTTGAGAAGGAAAACGTTGAGGTGGTTATACTGCCACTGAACCCCGGAGGTTTCATTGGCCTCTCACCGCATAGCCCTCTGGTATCTATGCAGTGGCCCTCGCGGCTCTCCTCTCGACCCGTGCAACTCTTTCGTTGCTCATCTCATACATCGCTATGACAAATGCTTTGAAGCTCAGTTCCTCCTTATACAGTACCGCCCACAGCAATTGGAGCACCTGCTCGTAGACAAAGAAGAAAAAACGGATTCTCATATCTTTTGACTTCGATTTGATGCGGGCTTCGTCCTGAACTCGAAAACCGGTCTCAATTCGCCATCGCCCCTTGTACGTAGGAACGATATAGTCCAGGTCGATCTCGTCCTGGTTGGTGGCGAAAGCCCAGTCGAAGCTCTTTCCGTTTGAGGGATCGAAGATCTTTTTCAAGAGCGCCAAGGTGGTTTTGCCGCGAAGGATGGTCTTATCTTTATTCAGTGCGAACTCATAATGGATCTTCTTCCGCTCCGCCTCAGCCATCTCGGCAAGCTCTCTCTTCACCCTTTCATTCTTGGGAACGAAGATCAGGTAGGGATAACCGGTTTTTGAAAGGGTCAGCATGAGCTCTTTGCTGTAGAATCCGCGATCGAAGAGAACGAGCTTGATCGATCTGACCATCGGCTGGAGAAGAGAGAGGCAAAAGCACACCGCTGTTGCCATATTGTGCCCTAAATGGATTGGTATTGAGATGAGAGGGATCCTCTGAGGGATATCTGAACTCACCAAAGCGCAGGAGAGGAACTTGAACTTCCCCATTACAGCGGCTTTTCCTGTCCATCCATGAATCCAAAAGCCCTGCACCTCGCCATAAAAATCCTCGTCTGTATAGTCAAAAGCGAGAACCACATCCTGCTCATCGAGTTTAAACCTTTTCCCTACGATCTCGAGCGTCCTCAGATATTCCCAGTAGAAATTCGAGGTCGGCACATTCTTTATGGCGAGATGGATGGAATCCGCTTTCGATCCCACGGTTTCAAGGTAGGTATTTGCCATCGCCGCCTTTAATAAGTCCCGATTATACTCAAAGCCAGAAAGGTGCGGCCCCTGTGGCTTCAGATTCAGGCAATGATTAACGAAGGTATCGAGGGTCGTTATCGTTCGGAATATCCTATCTCGATTTAGCGTCATACGATCACCAGATAGACGGTGCGACCAAGGTATTCCTTGGGACAATCGACCTTGGCGCTGTTTCCGAATTTCGTCACCTTCCGGATAAAGAATCCCTGTATCCCGTCAAGCTCAAGGTGGCTCTGAGCTTGGATTAGAACTTTCTTCATAGGATATCCCATGGATATCTTAATATTAAAAACCTTCGCTTCTGTCCGAAAACACGCGCTCAAATCTTACTCAGCGCATCTTAGAAGGAACACACATGAAAATATCAGCAGCCGATCGTACCAAACACTACCTCTTTCTTTCGGAGATACTGTAAAGCAGTAGTTCCGAACGCTCCCACTTCCGAAAGTTATTTATAAGGCTCATTTCTCCTGCAAAATATAGGAGAGAGAAAAAATGTGCCACTTTTCGCCGATATTGGCTGATGTGGAGGAGAGCGACCTTTTTACGATGCCCTCCAATGTATTTAGTGACGAGCAGACAATAATGCTATCGCAAGTAGAGGACTACCATGGGAACCAGTGGAAAGATGTATGGATTGAGGAAAGCACCGCTAATTTTTTTCGATGCTTTCCGAACTGCTGTGCAGTAACGGCAGTATTATAAGAGTACCTGAGGGTGCAAAATACACACGAGAGGATGCAATAGCCGTAATAACTTATGCCGCGACTTCAACAGCGAATTCACCAGAAGCCGCGGTGTCGGAACTCAAGCGGAAGATGCCCGATGCTGCGATACCCTCTGCAGACACAGTCTTCAATTACATCT
>JACUTR010000131.1 GCA_014859735.1 Candidatus Methanophagales archaeon
GCTACGCTTCGCCCAAATTCCCCTTCGGGAACTTCAGATACGCTCGGAACGTTATACACAATTGACTTCGAGACATTAAACATCTCAAAGAAAGATACTAAATAAAAGCGTGTAAAATGAATACAACCCTGATAAATGATTTTCTAAAGAAGGGGAACGTTTTTGCTGTTATTGGCGTTTCGAGCAACCCTGAGAAATATGGGCATCAGGTCTATAAAGACCTGAAAGAAGCGGGTTATACCGTCTATCCCGTGAACCCTCACATTGACGAAATCTTAGGCGAGCGATGCTACCATTCGCTGAGCGAACTGCCCGAAAACCCTGATGTCGTTGATACCGTTGTTCCGCCAGCCGTTACCGAAAAGATCGTTGAGGAATGCAAGGAACTGGGGATAGAACGGATATGGATGCAGCCCGGCTCTGAATCTGAGAGGGCGATAGATTTGTGCAACCGAAACAAGATAAAAGTAGTGCATGATCTGTGTGTAATGGTGAAGAGGAGGGAAGGGTAGAAATCCTAAATACTAAATCCGAATAAGCCCTTACAGGGCTTGCGGGGTTGTGAGGCGGAGCCCCACAGTTTAGAGTTTAGAAATTAGGATTTAGATTTTTCCTCGCTATTCTCAAATCATCACTTGTGTTTACATTTATGGCAAGCAAAGGCTCGTTAAACACAAACGGTATCGAATCCTCTGAATTCGTGACCACGTTGATGCCACAAGAAACGAGTTTTTTACCTCCATGCTCAAACGTGTAGCTCGGCGTTATACCTTTTGGCATTATGGCTAAGGGAACAGCACCAGTGATACTGATACGATGCGCGAGGTAAGCGTCTATTATCGCATTAATATGCTCTTTTCTTAAAAACGGGATATCACAGGCAATGGATACGAATTCGGGATAGCTGCGGAGCAGATAGTGTAAATCCTCATGATAACCCTTCCCCGGTGTCTCCACGGTTTTATAACCAACGCTCTTGCAATATTCCTCGGTTTTTGGCGTATTTTTGGTGATAGCCACGAGAAAATCCTCCACCTTTGAGTCTTGCACGCTCTCTACAACCAGATCTAAGAGCCGTTTCTGGTTTCCACGTCTAGCTATCGTTATAAGCGCCTTTTCTCTCCTCTCGGCGCTTATTCCTCTCATCCTGCTGCTTTCCCCGCCGGCGAGTATTATGGCTATCATCAAACCTTTTTGCACGCAAAAAGCGTTACCAAAAATTAAAGATCCTTTTGATCTTCTTCCAAAAAGAGTTTTATGCGTTTTTAGATTAGATTAGAGAAGAGAAGAATAATTTATATGGTTATAAATGCTATCTCTATGCACGTGAGGCTGACGAAATGGGGCTACAGGCTTCTGCAGATATAACACGAGCATTAAAAGAGAAATGGGACAAAAGCAAGGATAAGCAAGAGTGGCGAGTGTTAACGGGACGAAATCCCAAAGGACGGTATGACATGTTCGTCTCCAGCCCTGAGCGTCTTTGGCAGCTCAAATTTGAGCAGACCGGGCGCAGTGAGGCTATAGGATTTGGCTTGGAAGTAGGAAAGATCGATGATGAGATAAAAGAGCTTATGGGAATAGGTGCCCCAGTCCCTTTCGGTCTGATTTCGCCTCAGAAAGCCGATTTAGCTATTATAATGGCGGGTATTCAGCAATACTCCTCTGATTCCTCCTATACGCTCTGCACGGAATATATCTCAAAAGAGCAAGCGAAACTGGATGAGAAATTGGACCGAGAGATAGAGCGGATGGGAAGGAGTGACCCTGTGTTCAGGAGGAGATATAAAGAGCAAAAAGAGCGGGAGAAAATTCCGTATTTGTAATTAATGGTCGTGCATGTAAATAAAAAGGGGATACGAGTACTGGGTGTTGCAGAGAGCTTCAGGCGAGAACATGAAAAGTCAGTGCTTGCGGGCATCGTTATGCGTTCCGATTTTATTATAGATGGTGTTGGTTTCACGTACATAACCATAGGGGGGATGGACGCTACCGAGGGGGTGGTGCACCTCTTCGAATCACTGCAGCGGGATGATATCAACGTGATGATGTTAAATGGCTGTGTCATCAGTTGGTTTAACATCATAGACCTACACGAAGTGTACAACCGGCTGCAGATCCCACTCATCTGCGTGACGTATGAAGAATCCGAGGGTTTGGAAGAGCATATAGCCAAGCATTTTGAAGCAAGCGAGCGAGATTCACGACTTGAAGCGTATAAGCGGCTTGGTGACCGTGTCCCGGTGAGATTACATGAGCATTTTGAGGTCTTGATACGCTCTTTAGGGATTGATGATGCCGACGCTGGTGCTGTGCTTAAGAAATTCACCGCGCATGGTAAAGTGCCAGAGCCCTTGAGGGTTGCGAAGATTGTAGCTCGTGCGATCCTCAGAAGTGGTTTAGTGGTTTAGCGGTTCAGAGATTTAGCGGGGTTAGCAGATTAGATGCAGTATCTCCGAAAGCCGTATATATACCCCGGAATAATAAAGGTGCTGC
>JACUTR010000041.1 GCA_014859735.1 Candidatus Methanophagales archaeon
TGGTAGTATTGGTATATATTAGGATTTGGGATTTTTTAGGGAGCTAAACAAATACCTTTTTTCTATCTCTCCTCACCGGGTCCAAAAGTCAAGAGTGAAGCAACTCCGGTATGTGTTTGTAAATACTCCTTTTGAAGCCGGTGTGCATCCCTACGCTCATGTAAATCCCACGCATAAGTGACAATATTTTTGGCAAGCCATTCCGCCTCGCTGAGAAATCGTTCGTCTATACCGCTTTTCACGCCTCGAACAGCGCTGATTAACTTATTCACGCCATCTTTAATCATCCCCACGTCCCACCAGGGTCTGCAGCTTGCCCACCACCACTGGCAACTGTGCAAGCCTTCGTCTAAACTGCTCCTGACCCCAAGCTCAACTTCGCCCTGCTCTTCTGCCTGATGGATTGCCGTCGTTGCGAGTTCTGCTAACCTCCACTGCCATTTATGGATGATATTACCCGGGAATTTCCACTGGGGATAGGGGATATCGGCTTCCAGCTCGTCCTCCCAGGTGCTCCATGAGGAAGGCACGGGCTCTGTTTCTTCGAGCTCGAATGTATCCAATAACTCGGAGAGTGTGGCGGTTTCCAGAGATTTAGACTTAAATAGGTCTATAAGCAGTTTCTCTTGCCCTTTTCGATGATGCCCATAGACCTCGCCGTCAGTGCCAGTGAGGAGATATCCTTCTGACCCCTCTTCTCTGCCCATCCCCTCTTGTTCGCATGCGCTGAGGAAATCCGCACCGTTTGGAAAACTGCCATACGTTATTCCGCCGCTGAATCTTCTGTTTTTAAAAAAGATCTTCAGCTTTGAATCCCTGAGTTTATATACTTTGCTTTGTTTTGCCTCCAGACTGCCCAACCGTCCCGTGTATGCGATCTCATCAATGATGAGCCATTCGTATTTCAATTTTTCAACGATTTCAGCCGCGCTACGGCTGTAGCACATCTCGGGCAAAAAGAACCCTTTTGGTCGGTACGAACTGCCGAGTATCTCTCGGTTCGCCTCTTCATTCAACGTTATCTGCCGCTCTGCCTCTCTCGCATGAATGAGAGGAATGATAGGATGGAATTTAGCACTACCGGTGAATTCTATTTGCTTACTTTCTCCCAGCTCAACGAGCTTATCCAGGACATAAGTCAGCCTGTATTTCTGGAGCTGCTCGGTCAGCGTTGCACTGATATTCACCGTGAGCCGAGCATCAGGGTAGGTAGACAAGATATCAACGATTTTTTTATACGCCTCTGCGTAAACCTTCTCCACAATTTCCCTTTTTTGTGTCGGGGGTTGATAGATATGGATGAAATTAGCCCAAATCAAGACTTTATCGCCTCCATCATCCTTTTAGCCGGTTCGGTATCTTCATACACCCGGTGGACCCACGCATCGCCCCAGAAGAAGTTACAACTGGTTTCTGCCCGCAGTATCAGGTGCTCCAATTTATCCCGCACCTCTTCGCTCAACTTCCCCGATTTTGCCAGCTCGTGGAATCGTTTGCTCACCCCCCAAATCTCTTCTAAACCATTTTTTTGCGTTTCTGAACCTTGCCACTGGCTGAAATCGTACCCGCTCGTATTGGCTACGTTCCATGCACCGGTTTGAACGTGAACATAGTCCTCCGGCGGATTTTCTTGTAAGAACTCGCTTATCGTAACGGGCTTTATAATGGTCGCGCCACTTCTCACCTTCTCCATATAAGGAGCGAAGAAATAGCCCCAGAATCCTGAAGGTTCGTGCGTCTGCCTGAACCATCCCCCATTCTCGCCATCAGACCATGTGGTAACGAGACAATTTCCGTCGCATTCCGCCGTTTTATGCATGACCTCATTCTCGAACCATTCAGGATTAAATCCACTCTCCTGGGCGTTGCTGATGTCTCGGTCCCTGGGGATCACGATTATCTCAGAGCCCTCATATGCCGCTCTATGGGGTTTGTACGTTATCTCTTCTCTCTTCAGATCGCCTTTGAGCGGTTTGATATGAACGCTATCAACAACCACATAGTTGAAACCGGTCTTCTTGAGCACGGGGATCATCTCCATCGAGAAGCCCATCTCCGGTGGCCAGAACCCGTTCGCATGGAATCCGAGCTCTTCTGCCCGCTGCCTCCATCTTAGTATCTGCGGCTCCCAATCCTCCACGGGGATCAAAGGAAAAAGGGGATGGTAGTAACCCATGCCAAGAAATTCTATCCCTTGTACCATCGGATATTCACGCACCATCCTTCTCAGGTCGACCGTTGCGGAAAACGCTTCTACAATCCTCTTGTCCGAAAGCTGGTCGAGTAATATCCCGGAAAAACCGAGGTGCACCTTGGCAACATCCTCATACCGTTTCACATACTTCAACGGACGCTCATAGCATAAAACGATCTGTTTCGCTTCCCATTCGTTTTCCCTCAGCAGCAAATCAATATTCCCCGGCGGCTGGTGCATGTGCAAGCCCAGTGCATGATATACCTCTCGCATAATACTATTTTATTAGACGCGGAGTATAAAACTTTTGGTCAAACGTTCTTTTCAAAAGAAAGTTTGTATTTCAAACTCGCTCCCCACGAGCTTCCCGGGCTGAGTCCGAGTTGCCAGTAAGAGCATACACAATAAGCCTGCAAACCACGTTCAAACCCTCTTTCAGACTGTGATACCGTGTACACCGGGAACCGCCAGATATTCATTGGCAGAATTGTGTTTACCGATAATACAACGTCCAATTTTTTGCTTACTAGCTGGAGTGATTTTATCCCAGGGTGAGCGCCTTCAACCCTCGAACTCCTCCTTTGCGACCCGTTATATCGTATCAAAGAGAAATAAGACCCTTTGCTCACTAGTATGGGGCTGAGATTGAGTTCAGTCCCGAAGAAGAGTGTAAAGTCCTGTGCACCCCGGTTTTCAATCTGGTAGTCTAGAGTAATTTCGGGCTTATCTCGTTCAATGGTGATAGATTTTCTTAATAAGATGGGAATGGAATCGCCATTTACTCTCAATCTGCCAGATCGAAGAAAGATTATTGAAGCACTATCAGTTGCGAGCTCGACTTCATATCCGTAAGGCTGGTTTAAAAAGTCCCCCATCTCGTTGAATTCTGAATTTTTAACATCTTTCAATCTCGTGTTGAGCGGCAAAAAATGGTCAATAAAGGAAACTCGCCGATAAAAGTCATATCGCAGGTATTTTCTGAGCGCTTCATCTTTAGCTCGAAGAAGTTCATGAATGCTCTTCACCTTTGCTTTTCCTTCTTTTTCGTTCTCATCCCCTTTCTGGGTTGCTGCAAGCTCTTTATGATACGATTCAGGTCTTCTGGTCAGTGTATCCAGGAGATTCAATTCCAGAGGCTTAAAATCCCACTCGAAGAGCGTACCACCGTGAACAGGGCTGAAATATCCGTTCATCACGCGGGTATTAACCAGAATCTCGTTCTTCAGGTCGCCGTCAAAATCCGTCTCAGACACTTCTATCCAACCGGTACGATGGCCGGGACTTGAACTGAGACCATGAATTTCAGAATCAGCCATCTTCTCAGCCCTTATCAGGTGCTGGTAGGTCGCAGCCCTCAAATGACTGAGATATAACCCGCCAAAGACCCCATGCCAGTACGCATCATTGCACTGCCCCTTCCATAACTCCTTCTTCGCTTCTTCTTTTAGCGCTCCGCGCATTTTGTGCACTTTCTTCGAGACCAGGAGCATCTTCCGATATAAGTTGGTGGATTCTTCGTATTTCGTCAAGAAGTTTCGCCAGTAGCCACCGCGGAGAAATACCGCATATTCAGGTCTTTCTTCGAGAAATTCACGTGCTCTTCCATAATCCGTGGAAACGTTCACAGGCAGCGCCCATTCCATCATTTCTGAATAGGAAGCGGTCGGGAGATACACGTTCGGGTTTGGAAACGAAATTGATTGACCGAGATATTCCGACGGTGTAACCATTTGTACTTCATGCTCTTCGAGAAGCGATGCAAATCGGTGAAGCCACCCCTTCTCGTTATCCTTTTTATACATAAGGTCATAAGTCTCTGGCCATGCACCGAATTTCTCGCCATCATCGGCTAAAACAGCCACCGCATTTTCATCGAGAACAGAGTTTCTCAAATAATCGATTGTCTCCTCGGGCTCTTCAAAGGGAATTAAATATCTCAGTCTCTTGGGAATCGGGAATAAAACGAGCGATCTCCCCTGCTCTTCGGTGACATAGTACTGAAACATATCCTTCTCTCTCAAGCCCGCACCATGAAATATCGCATCATCTAAGAAGGTGTACCTCAACCCGGCATCGCAAATGGGCTTCACTATATGGGGTTCCCACGCCCGCTCACTCAACCACAAGCCGGTAGGAGAAACGGAGAAGATATCCTTTAATCTCTCAGAGAATAGTTTTATTTGTTCTACCTTATCTTCGTCTGGCAGGATTGCAAGTATAGGTTCGTAAAATGCACCGGATATAATTTCTACCTGGCCAATGCGAACCAAGTCCCGAACACGGTCCAGGAATTCCGGGTGTACTTCGATAAACCAATCAATAAGACTCCCGGAGTAATGTAAAGCCACTTTTGCACCTGGAAGGTCTTCTAGAGCCTCGATAAAAGGCAGATAGGCCATAGAATAAATTTTTTCAAACACCTCAGGGTAATTGCCCGCTGGTTGATGGTTGTGAACCGCCAATATAAAATGTAAGCTCATGCCGTCCATTTCTTCATTTAATACTAATGGTATGTTCGGTATAAAATTGAAACGGGTTCGTCTCTTTATTCTCGTCCATCTTTTCGATTATTCCTCATCCCAACCTTTTCAAACGCAGTCCTAACAAGTGAAAATGGAAATTGGATCATGTCACGCAGTCCATCCGCAGTGGAGAAATTGCTGAGTGGTTTTTTCACCTCTAAAAGAAGTTCCTGAATGAGAATCTTCTCCTCAACCTCCCCTTCCTCTTTAACCAGTGCTAACCGATGAATAGAATACAAACCGAGTAAAAAGGCGAGGAAGAAGAAGAAATCCCACTGCTGGAAGTTCAACGTTGGAATAACCAGGTCACCTCCCGGGCTTGTATATCGTAATGTCCAGGAAAGTTCACGCTCTGCAAAGAAGTCGGCGAACTTACCACCTAAAATTGGTGCAATACCTGCCATTACCGAATTAACAAGACTATTTGCGGCTAAATAAGCGGGTGCCTGCCCCTTTGGTGCTAATTTCAGTCCGATGTTGCCCGATGCGAGAGTTACCCCTGCTGTGGAAATGCCCATAACGATGTGTATAGCTATCAGTAAGGGTACTGTCAATGCATATCTCTCAGGCAGGGTAGTAAAAGTCCAGGCGAGGATGCACAGCATGAATAAAGGACCGCTGACGCCAAGAACCGATTTGTTACTGAAACGGTCTGAAAATCTCCCCCAGATTCGTAAAAATGCAAGACTTGTTACTTGACTTAATACCAGAAGGGCAATAATAAACGACATGCCCAATTGTAATCGTACCAGCATGTAAACGGTAAAAAAGGGGGCGGCTAGATTAACGGCAAAGTTCCAGGAACCCAAAAACATGATGAGCTTTTTAAAATTGACATCCTTAAAGGGCTGTGAGATTAATTTGAAAAACTTCGTTTTTTCTTCTACGGGTACCATACGCGGCTCCGGTATGGTTGATATAAAGTAAACGCCCAGCATACCCGCAAGGAATCCGAAGAAGAAGAGGATTGAATAGCTGTATACTTCATTATCAGGAAATACCGTTCTCCAGTAATCGAGATAAATTCCAGCAGCGAGGCTAAGCGGGATACCCAACGCAAGAGCTAAGCTCATTCTCCGGGAGAAAAATACACCCAGCCGGTCTTGTGGCACGAGATCATGCATCCAGGGGTTCCAACTGCTACTCCCGACCGCACCGAAGGCAGCATAGAGAAAGAGCGCAGTGAGAAGGAAGCTCAACTCAGCTTCAGTCGTTGAAAAGAGGAATGGAATTAAGGCGATAAAGAACCAGAATATCCTGCTTGACGCGGTTGCATACACCGTAATTGCTCGTCTAACCCGATATTTCTCGACCAGATAAATCGAAGGAATCTGAACGAGCTGTGCTAACGGAGTGATAGCAGCCAGAAGTCCAATCACCAGGTTAGAAGCGCCGAGCTTCACGGCAAAGGCAACAAGGAAGACACCGCCCGTCAGTGTTACCATCGCTTGGGTAGTCAAGCCATCTTTGATAACCGTCCTGAGACCACGTTGGATCTCTTCTTCCGTTAGTGTATCCTTAACTGCGAATCTCATAATATCCTCTCACGGTCAATAAATAGATTGAATTGAGGGTATCGCCGGATATAAACCAAACTCTCAATCTCGCTCTCCCTTGTCCGGGCATAGTTCGAAAAAACTGCCCAGTACTGTGGGCTTTTTCTGCGAAGCGTTTTTGATAAACCTTTTTTTAAAAGGTTTGTAACTGCTTCTATTCAACGGCTGTTTGTTTTTAATATATATATATATATATCAAACTATACCTATACAGTATCATGACCGCAATCAGCGCAAAAAATAAGCCGGTAGGAGAAGTAGAAACCAAAGCTGTTGGCACGAAATTAACAATGCGAGAGATCAGAGAAATTCAAGGACTCATAGAAGCAGGTATGTATATCAGTATCTCGGACTTTGTAAGGGAGGCTATAAGGGATAAACTACGTGCCGTAAAGGTAATCAAAGTACGAGAGGAGATTACATATGAAGAGGCGAAGAAAGAAGTATTGGGTTATTATCGCTCGTACAAA
Organism: Candidatus Methanophagales archaeon; assembly: GCA_014859735.1. Classification (GTDB taxonomy): domain Archaea; phylum Halobacteriota; class Syntropharchaeia; order Alkanophagales; family Methanospirareceae; genus ANME-1-THS. The sequence goes on from JACUTR010000041.1 coordinate 6,743, forward strand.
GAGGCATATCCACACGAAGTTGCCGAGGATTTAGAACTTGACTACGACCTTGTCTGGCAAATTACCGAAGAGTTAAAAGAAGAAAAGAGACTCGAGGTGATCGAATGAAGACCTACACAGAGGAAGGAGACACAATTGTTGGCGATATCCTGGTCGGAGAAGCAAGGAATATCTCGAAACCTCTTGTCATCGTCAGGACCGGTAGGCACAAAGCACAACGAATAATCCTCAGAGAGAACGCACGGTGTAGAATCGAGAAGAAGTTACGATTCGTCAGGTAAATCCATTCTCTTTCAACCATTAGTGGAATGAAATATTAAGCAAAGAGATACAGTTTCCTGCGAAGCGTTGTTGATAAACCTTTTTTTTAAAAAGGTTTTTACTTCTCGATCACCATCTCCTCGACGGCAATGCCGAAATGCCGTGCGGCTTCCGTTATATGAACGAGAACCTCATCACCCGCTTTCAAATCAACCACGGAAATCGGCTTATCCTTTCCCATCAGCTTTATCGTCTCCGCATTCTGAAGGATGATACTGCACTTCTTCTGCTCACCTTCACCGATGTCAACTTCTGCTTCCACAAGCATGAGCGGCCGCTTCTCTATCTTCACCCTGCCAACCACAGCTTCCCGTGCTTTGCCTTCTGCATTCACAATGAGCACCTCATCCCCGGATGACAACTCCGACAGATACTTCGTCTTCTCACCCACCAGCACATACGCGTACACCGGACCCGCATTCACTCTGAACGGTCTCGCCGCGACATAAGGGCTCTCTTCTGATTCCGAATGCACGAGGAACAACGCAAACGACTGCGAACCCACGAGCATGCCCTCGCCGCGCACCATCAAGGAGCAGGTATCCACGCAGACCCGGTCACCCATTTCAAGTTCCTTCACCTTCGTTATTCGTGCTGTAGAGAGAGGAATCGCGCCCATTGTGCTTGCATCTCGTATCTCGACCGCTCTTTTGAGCTCTGAGACATCGTCGGTATCAATAAGAACGCCATCAGCGCCATATTCAAGCGTCTCGAGTGCCGTCCGCGCCTCTTCTGCACTCTGCACGCCTGCTATCACCTTCGCTTCCTTATGCTGCAATTCCGCAATGATATTCTCGAGCGGGATGATCTTCCAATCCTTGCCTATCACAATCACATCATTACAGTAATCCGCAATATCCACGGCAAATCGCTCATAACCCTTGCCCCTTATCTCCACGTATCCCGCGTTGGGCTTGCTCCCAAAAGTCCTCTTCAACGCACCTAAAACAACCGATTCACTTATCTCTGATGGAATCGGCATTGTTCCATCACCCTCACTTCTCTTTCCATAAACCACGATATCCGCTTCTCCTCCTGGCTCCAACTCCGATTCTGCTGCAAACGCCGCTATGGTTGTACGGCCTAATTCCCGCACCTTTGCTACGTCCTCTTTTTCTACCAGCACGCCATCCACTCCTGACTCCAAGCCCGTGGTAATCCGTGACTTCTTCTCCTCCCATGTCCCGCCATCAGCTTTTATCCATATCTCTTTTCTCTTCTCTCTCATTCATTCCCAGCTCCCCTTCTTATTCCGCCTCGTACAAGGAAGATAGAAGAACTACTACTATTTATAAAACAAAATGAGAACCAGCTCGCTAAAACGTAAATAGCCGCTGGAGGATACTATTGCCTCTCACGGTAACATCTTCATCGCTTCTTTCGCCGAAACGCCTTCATGCACTACCTTACTTAGTGCCCTCGTCATCTCTGTCGGGTTCTTATGCTGAAATACATTTCTCCCTATTGATACCCCTGAGGCACCCGCGGAAATCGCATCTTCTACCATCTCCAGCACCTCCGCATCGGTATTCGCCTTGGGACCGCCTGCTATGATCACGGGCACGGGACAGCTCCGTATTACCTCCTTGAAGGAATCAGGATCACCCGTATAATTGGTTTTGATAAGATCAGCGCCAAGTTCCGCACCTACTCGGGCCACATGCCTCACCACCTCCGGTTCGTGCTCACTTTTCACCTTCTTCCCACGCGGATACATCATCGCCAGGAGGGGCATGTTCCACTCCTCACAGATCATTGTCGTCATTCCAAGTGCCTCAAGCATCTCCGCCTCGTTCTCCGCACCCACATTCACGTGCATTGAGACCGCATCAGCACCCAATCGAATCGCTTCTTCCACCGTAGCGACTATAACCTTGTTCAATGGGTCAGGCCCCAACGAAGTGCTCGCAGATAGGTGAATGATGAGCCCGATATCCTTACCATATCCCCGGTGGCCAGCAATTACAATGCCCTTATGCAGGAGAACCGCGTTTGCTCCTCCTTCTGCTATCGCATTCACCGCATTCTTCATGTCCGTCAATCCGTATATCGGACCTGATGTCACACCGTGGTCCATAGGAACAACAACCGTCCTCCCGCTCGTCCGGTCTATAATCCGTTCCATTCTTATACTCTTCCCTATGCCCATCTGTTCCATCCGCTCTCTTATACTTGTCATTTTCTTCCCTCTACCTCTCTCCTATCCCTCCTTTATATATATCCCTTCACTTTCTTCAACTCGCATAACAATTTTGCAGGTGGGTCTCAAAAAAATCCCGCTATTCTCATACCAATCGTAACGTCTCCAGGTTCATGGGGGCTACCGTCTCTATATTGAACTTTTTGTGTATGCCACTTGCCAATGCGGTACATTTGTGATTCTCGCCATGCATGCAGATCACCTTGGATGGCAGTGGTCGTATCCGTCTCACGTATTCAAGCAATTGATTGCGGTCCGAATGCCCGGAAAAACCATCAATTGTCTCTATCTTCATCTCCATTTTTATGTTCCCCATCTTGCCCTCGTTTGAGAGCTGTATCTCATTCCATCCTTTCTGTATCCTCCGTCCAAGCGTTCCTTCCGCTTGATACCCCACAAAGATCAGTGTATTCTTTTCATCTCGTGCAAGCCCCTTCAGGTATTCAAGCACCGGACCGCCATTGAGCATGCCTGAAGTGGAAAGTATGATGGATGGTTCCTTCTCCTCGATTACCTTCTTCCGCTTTTCTACACCGTCCACTTGCACGAAAATATCAGCTAAGAACGGATTCTCTCCCTGAAATATCGAATTCTTGAGATTCCTGTTGAGATATTCAGGATACGCCGTATGGACTGCCGTCGCCTCCCAGATCATCCCGTCCAAATACACCGGGACCTCCAATTGCATCCCCTCCAGTGCGATCATCACCTCCTGCGAACGACCAACCGCAAAAGCAGGTATTATAACTTTGCCGCCCCGGTTTATCGTCTTCTCTATCTCCTCCTTTAAATTCTTCTCCGCTTCTCGTCTCGAGGGCTGGAGGTCGTTCATACCACCATAGGTAGACTCTATAACCAACGCTTCAAGCCGTGCGAACCCATTGAAGGCAGGGTCGAAGAGAAAACTCCGCTCATACTTGATGTCTCCGGTAAATGCGATATTATAAAGCCCCTTACCTGCATGGAAGTACGCAACCGAAGAGCCCAGTATGTGACCCGCATTGTAAAAGGTGAGTTTCACATCAGGTGCTATATCGGTAACATCGCCATACTTCAGCGGAATCGTGTGTCTTATCGTATCTCGTATTAAGGGTGATTTATACGGTATCTTCTTGCCCTCCCGTGCCGAAACCTCGATATAGTCGAGCAGCAGGAGTGCCATAAGGTCTCTCGTTGGTTGCGTCATGTAAATGGGGCCATCATACCCGTATAAGAACAAGAGAGGCACCAAGCCAGAGTGGTCGAGATGCGCATGCGTTATTACGACCGCATCGATATCCTTGAGCGGTGATGCTTCGGGGACATAGAGATACGGCGTTCCCTCCGAGCCCACACTTACTCCACAGTCTATTAAAATCCTCGTTTCTGGCGTCGAGAGCATGAATGCATTTCTCCCAACCTCTCTGCATCCCCCTAAGGTCGTTACACGCAGCCATTCATCTTCTTTTGTCTTATCCCGGTATATCCTCCGACCGACTTTCTTCAAAAAGTCCTTCCTGAATTCGCTCTCCTCCCTTAGATATCTCCTTATGCTCTTTATTATCGATGATTGTATCGGTGGAGCTCGGATAACATTAGGTCGCCACCCTATTACCTTTGCTACCTCTCTCAATGTTGCTCCATGAGTGCCTATAACCAATCCAGGCTTTTCGGCTTCTATTATCACCTCTGCCGTATCCATATCAAAATAAATATCCTTTATCCCGCCTTCCTCAGGTATAATCTCATAAATCACCTTGGAAGCCTTCTCCGGCTCCATCAGTATATTGCTACTTGGTCTAACCGATATCCTCTTCTTCAATTCCTTCGCTAGTGTTCTCACGATACCGCCATCGTCAACGAATATCTGCGTGTCTTCCGTGTATATCACGAGTTCAGGTCCTTCAAACTCCACACCGCTAATGCTCACATTAGCCGGCAGTAACTCTACTATTCGCTTCTTTAATTCTGAAAGTGTCTCTTCTGGTAACATCGCCTACCTTAATCGTTTCTGTTTAGTCTTCTGCTGCATCCTTTTATCTTAGTTATACCTTACAACCCTTAACTTGACCCTTTAGCGGTACAAGCTCTCCACTTTTCGTTCCTATTCCTAATTTCTAATAGTGGGGTTCTGCCCCACGACCCCACGAGCCGGAAAGGCTCAGTAAGGGTTTACCCGCAAGCCCTGTAAGGGCTTAATACCCCAACAAAATATCAAGTAAGAGAATCCCGTATCATTTTTATCCGTTCTTCGCTTAACTCCTCGTATCTCTCCTCGGTTATCACAATCACTTCCATCTCCTCACCCGAGGCACTGTCCCGCTTCATTGCAGAATGCAGTGCCTGTATCGCGAGCGCTATCCCGTTTTCCAGCGACATCTCTTTTGTATATCTGTCCTCCAGGACACCGTAGGCAATAGGAGAACCTGAGCCGGTGGCTGCTATCTCCTTCTCCTCAGTATTGCCCCCAAACGGGTCTATCGAGAATATATGCGCCCCACTTCGGTCTATGCCGCCTATCAGAAGTTGCACAATATAGGGGTAAAACCTCTGACCGCTCATCACATTGGACAACAGCGTTGCCATTGCTCGTACTGTCATCGGCTCCGCTCTTCGTATCTTATAAAGCCTCGCCTCCACCGACATTAATCTAACCAATGTCTGTGCATCTCCCACTATACCCGCTGTGGTTATACCCATGTGGTCGTCCACCTGATATATCTTCTGCGCTGCTTTTGACGCGATAAATGAACCCATCGTCGCTCTCTTCTCACTCGCCAGCACGACACCGCCGTCGCATATTAAACCAACCGTTGTCGTTCCCTTCTTTATTTGATCCATTATTTCCATTATTTATATCCCTCCATGCGTTGTTGTCAGCTTCAGATGTTTCACCCCTTTCAAGCTCATTATCTTCTCCGCTAACCCCTTTATCTTCTTCGCATCACCCTGCAATACGATGATCTCAAAGCAATTCTCATCGTCTAAATGAATGTGTGTTGACGATTTTATCATGGCTATAAAATGATGTTGCACTTCGGTGAGCTCATCGCCCAATCCCCTTTGGTTGTGGTCATAAATATACGTTACGGTCCCTACCTCCTCACCGGTTTCACGCTCCATCCATTCGTATTCTACGATATACGCTCTGATCGCATCTCGTATCCCTTCTGACCTCGATGAATAACCTCTTCCCCGTATTATCGTGTCAAACTTATTCAACAGATTTGAGGGTAGAGATACTCCTATTCGAGTCAATCCACGCTCTTCTCCCATCTTCCTTCCTCCAGTAATTCCAATATTCGTTTTATTATCGCTTCAGCCTTACAAAAGGCATTTGAATTATGCTCTTTTATACGGATAACCTTTGAATTAAAGCCTCTTTCTCTAAGCTCCCGCTCCAGCTTCTCTTCATCGAAATCCTGGTCATATCCTAATGCAATTATATCAGGGTTTATAGTATATAAAGGTTCATAGATATCTTTTTCGCTACCCAACAGCGCGTTGTCCACCATTTTCAATGCTGAGACCATCTTGAGCCTCTGCTCCTCGGGTATAACCGGCGTTCTTTTCCGCTTCCTCACGGTTACATCCCGTCCAACAATGACGAACAGTTCATCACCCAGCTTCTTCGCTTCCTCTAAATAGAGTAAATGTCCCGGGTGAAGTATCTCAAAGGTGCCTGTTGCCAAAACTCTCACCATAGCAGTTCTTCTTCTCCTCCTCCTGATTTCGCTAAATCCCTTTCCACTATCCCCAACTCCCGCTCTTCGCCTTTAGAATTGTAACATCGCCAGTTGTGCTCAGTATAAGGGAAAAAGGTAATGATATGATACTCCCCTGTCTTGGAGAACATCAACAGATCTTGTTCCGAGGGTCGAGTAGCTGCCGGGTGAGGGTGGCTATGAACAGATCCTACCGAGCACAGACCCATGGGCATCATATCCAGTCGTATAATCGCACTTTCATCTGATGAAATCGTGCCGGGAAGGAAAAAAACATCGGTTATGAGATCTCCATCAGCGGACAATATCCCGATGAATTCGCGGGGATGATTCGATTTGCACACCTCGAGAATGAAATCCAAGGTGTCCTTTGCTATTCCAACGATTTTCTTGACCTTACGCATCTTTTCACTCTTCTCTCACTAAAAGCATTAGTTTAAAAAGATAAATCTCTTTGAGAACCCTTATCCTTATCCTTATCCTTATCCTATTCTTATCCTTATTTATATTTTTAAGAAAGTTTAAAGACAAAGCATCCTTCCGTTTTTACTTCTTCAGCCAGAGGTAACGTTCCAAATTTCGCTCTCAGTATCAGATCTGCTATCTCATAATTTAATACCCGTGCTATTCCTACGATGGACGTTGTAGGCCGTGGATTTACATCCACAACGTATGCCTTTCCCTCCTCGCCCAGTACAAAATCTATCCCCACATATCCTGCGCAGTGAAACGTGGTTACCACCTTCTTACTTATGCGCATTATCTCGCTCTCAGCTTCGGGCCCTATCACATAAGGGACGAATCCACCCTCATATCGGAGGCGGTCCCCCTCTCTCCTTATAAATTGCTTGTTTATCGTGAGCGGCAATACCGAAGAATTCCCGGCAATTATACTGCTGCTTATGTCGTCGCCACCTATAAATTCGGTGATAATATAATCGGGGCTATCGTAAAACGGGCTATCTTCAGGAACCTTCTTCCCCGTCAGTACAACAATGTTCTCAGACGCACATCCGTACCGTGGCTTACCGACGTATCTCTGCCCCTCATTTCTCTCTACCTCTTCCACGGGCACAATTCGAGGCACGGGTATTCCCGCTTCGCGTAACCGTTGTGAGGTGCGCATCTTATCCGCGCATATTCTTACGGAATCCGAAGGACAGCCCAAATTAACCGTATTCGACTCTACAAGCTTCGTGAGCGTGTATAGTTTATCATCAGGGGCAATAACGATGCCCGCGTCGCTTTCCTTTGCGAGCCTCTCCACTGCTGCTTCAAAATCATGTTCAGCCTTCGGATAGACAACTTCATTTCCCATCCGCTCGAATCCCATTTTGAGCGTCGAAAGCATCGCTTTCCCTTCTCGTAATAAGGATAAACCTCTTCCTTCACCCCCTCCCACTGCATACTCCGCCACCAGTACCCTCATGTTATCCCTTCACGGGCGTAAGTACCTTCCCATGTTCAACGAGCTTTGCTAACGCAAGGAGTATATTGACGAAATAATCATTATGCAGGGGTTTACCTAAATCGTCCTCCCAGCTCTTCTTCATCGCATTAAATCTTCTCACCGTCTCTTCCGATATCCTGCCAATACTGGAAGAATAAACAACCGCTTCCGTCTCTTTTTTTGGCTTTTCTACCTCTTTCACTTCTTCCTTCTTCTCTATTCGCAATCCGGTAATTGGATACCCCATCGCATTGATCGCTCTCGTCACCGATGACCTCTTTATTGGCACCTCCCGTATCTTATTCTCCTCCGCCAGGATCTCCTCGACGGTTATCGTCCCCCTCACTATCCGTTCATAGTACTTCTGGAGCCATCCAGGCCCTTTTTCTATCCCTCCCGGTTCTCCTCTCGTTTCAGCGGGTTTCTGCGCTTCTTCTTCTTCCTTCTCCTCTATTCGCAATCCGGTAATTGGATACCCTATCGCATTGATCGCTCTCGTCACCGATGACCTCTTTATTGGCACCTCCCGTATCTTATTCTCCTCCGCCAGGATCTCCTCTACGGTTATCATCCCCTTTTCTATCCGTTCACGGTACTTCTGGAGCCATCCGGGCCCTTTTTCTATCCTTTCTGGTTCTCCTCTCGTTTCAGCGGGTTTCTGCGCTTCTTCTTCTTCCTTCCTCTCCGTTCGCAATCCGGTAAGTGGATAACCCGTCGCATTGATCGCTCTCGTCACCGATGACCTCTTTATTGGCACCTCTCGTATCTTGTTCTCCTCCTCCAGGATCTCCTCTACGGTTATCATCCCTTTCTCT
>JACUTR010000132.1 GCA_014859735.1 Candidatus Methanophagales archaeon
GATTCCACGAGAAACCTGATAAGCGGGAGTGTTTCAGCAATCTGGCGAGCACGGGAATATACGTGATAGACCCGAAGGCGATGGATTTTGTGCCTGAAGGAATACCCTTCGACTTTGCCAAGGACCTCTTTCATCTGCTCCATGTGAAGGAGAAGAGCAGGATGTTCGGATATGAGACAGATGCAGCCGATTTCTGGGCGGATGTGGGTCAGCCTGAAGGGTATCTAAAAGCGATGGACTGGATGTTGAAAAAGGCGAGGAGAGATGTGGTTATAGGAGGAAATGTAAAGATTGACAGTTCAGGAATAATAGGACCCGCAGTACTAGGTGATAACGCGATTGTGGAAGAGAACTGTGTGGTAGGACCTAATGCGGTTTTATTCGAAGATGTCTACATAGGAAGAAACTCAAACCTCGAGCAGTGTCTCGTTGGTGAACGAACCATAGCGGGAGAAAATACCTGCGTACGGGAAGCAATCATTGGTGCTCACTGCGAACTTGGAAAGGATGTTGAAGTTCTTAACGGGAAGATATGGCCCTATATCACTATACCGCACAGCTCAACCGTGGACAGCACCATAAAAAGATTCGTCAGATTCAATGGAGACGGAAAGTATGTGGGAAACGGTGAGAGTGAAGATTTATTACGTTCCGTCTCGGATGAAGAAGCGTTTTACTTTAACCAGCGCAAAGGAGGAAAAATCGCTCATTCCGGTTTTGTCGCTCACACCCTGAAAGAGTTCGTGGAGATATTTAATAAAATAGACCAGAGGGCGATAGAGTATCATCTCAGGGAGTGCTGCAACGATTTCGCGGCGTGGATACGAGATGTCTTCAAGGACGAGAACCTTGCAAACGAGGTTGCCGGCACGCGCTGGTGGGAACCGAGAAGAAAATTGATTAGCAAGATACTGAAGCGCATAAGTGATTTGAAATTGAGGGTAGAGGTAGATGTATAATGACAATCAACGATGAAGAAGGAAAGAAAACAAGGATTGAAAGGAGGATAACAGAGAAGAAGAGGGAGTTTTCTAAGCTTGCATCGAGTTTATTCGAACCCCGGGGAAAGAACCCCTATTACCTGAATCGGGATAGCGATCGCAGAGCTATAAGAAACTTGATTGAATTGAGCGATAACCTTGATGCATTCACCCATGAGGAGGTTCACTGGGTTGCATCATGGTTAGAATATCTGGGTGATAAGGAGATTGCAACTCGGATAAGAGCAATGCCCGAAAAGTTCAAGGAAATCATTGTGGAGCGTTGCAATGAGCTGAGAGAATTTTACTATCGAAACTAAAATGAGAATCGCATTGTTCAGTTGGGAATCCCTGCATTCGATTGCGGTCGGAGGTGTAGCACCGCACGTCACTGAGCTTGCCGCAGCGCTTCACAGAGCGGGAAATGAAGTGCATCTCTTCACGAGGATGGGGCAGGGGCAGATTCATTACGAGGTGATAGACGGGGTGCATTACCACCGCTGCCCGTTCGATTTGAATCCCAATTTCATAGCTGAGATGAACACCATGTGCCGCTCCTTCGCGTACCACTTCTTCCAGACTGAGAACGTATCAGGCACTTTTGATATCATTCATGGGCATGACTGGATGACGGCAAATGCACTCGCGGAGATACGGAATGCCCGGAATAAGAGAACGGTTTTCACGCTCCACTCGACCGAGTATGGGAGATGCGGGAACATTTTTTACGAAGGGCAATCGAGAGCGATAAGAAACTTGGAATGGTATGGCGGGTTCGTCGCTGATAAAATCATCACCACCTCGGAAACGATAAAGAAGGAAGCAAAGTGGATATATAACTTCGAGGACCGGAAAATCGCCATGATACCAAATGGCGTTTCGCTCCATAAATTTAATGGGTTTATCGACCCGTGGAGCGTGAAGAGATGGCATAACGTCGGCGTTTGGGACCCCGTCTGTCTATTTGTCGGGCGGATGGTCGTCCAGAAAGGAGCGGATTTGCTCCTGGAGGCAATTCCCTCGGTTTTAGCTGAGTTCCCCCATGCGAAGTTCTTCTTCATCGGTGACGGCCACATGAGACGAGGGTTGGAACACAGAGCCTGGCAGCTCGGCGTCCAGCATGGATGCAGGTTCCTCGGGTATGTTCTGGAGGGCGACCTCGTCAATTTCTACAGGGCGTGCGATATGGTCTGCATACCTTCAAGGAACGAGCCGTTTGGAATCGTGGCGTTGGAGGCATGGGCTGCTGGTAAGCCAATCATCGTAACGCACAACGGCTTTGATTACGTCTGGCACGATGTCAACGGGCTGAAGGTGTATGACAATCCAAATTCAATTGCCTGGGGGATAAAGAGCATATTGAGCGATTTAGAAAAGGCTAAGTGGATGGGCGTGACTGGGAGAAGAACTGCAGAGGGTTTCTCATGGGATAATATCACAGGGATGACGATGGACGTGTATGAGGAGATTTTGAGATAAGATTGTAATCTTTATATAAT
>JACUTR010000042.1 GCA_014859735.1 Candidatus Methanophagales archaeon
ACCCCCTATTATTTTGTTTCTTAACTTACTGTCTACTTTCAGGGGTGCACCCCAGAAATGGAAGTCATAACCATAGAGAAAGCCCAGGGTTCGAGAAGTGGGAAATATGACGAAAAGAAGCTACTTGAGGCAGTGAAGAAGGCACTGAAGGAAGGAGAAAAGACAGGCAAGATGGCAGGGTTTAAGCTAAAAGCCTTTATCGAAGAGGTCTATACAGGCGAAAAACCGAATCTCGGCGCTTTGCGCAAGAAGGTGCAAGAAATAGGGTGGAAGCACAACCTCGGTGACGTGAAAGTTACAATCAAGGAAAAGGACGACCTGATAGGGTTTTATTTACAGAAGTAGTTCAAAACTGCTATTTTTTTTCACATTTTCACATTAAGGGTGCGAGATGCGATAGGGTGAGGAGGAGGTAGGGAAATGTGGAACGAGCCGAAAAAAGAAGAAATGGATCAAATCCCGAGGTTATATGAGACTGAGAGTATTCCAATGAACGACAAAGTGATACATATGCACTTCTTCTTAGGAAGCGCTGATTGGTTTGTCGCAGAATACGATGGTTGGGACATATTCTTTGGATATGCAAACTGGGGCAATCCCGATTTTGCCGAGTGGGGTTACATGTCGTTCGGTGAACTGAAAGAACTACGAACTCCGGAAGGATTTGAAGTGGATAGAGACCTGGATTGGGTGCCGAAAAAGGTAAATGAAATACCAGAAATAAAAGGGCGTGAAGGATAAAATGGCTGAATACATAGACATCCGCGGTTTGTCCGATGAGAAAAAGTATGAGTGGTACGAAGGGATAGGGAAGGATGCTGAGGGAGTTGAAGTGAGGGAGCATGAAAGCGGGTTCCCGAATATAACGATTGATTACGAAGACATCCATTTATTTACCGATATTTTTAGTGTCGAGGAATGGTGGAAGAGGCAGAAATGAGAGAGAAAATAGACGATAAGACCTTGCAAGAAGCACATATACTCTTGCATCCGATACGGTATAGGATAGTGGAGCTGCTTGCTGAGAAGCCGATGCACATAAATGAGATAAGCAGGGTGATGGGTGACGAGCGGCGATTCGTTACTTACCATCTGCGGCTGCTTGAGGAGTGCGGCTTTCTGAGCAGCAAATATAAAATATCCCCGGAGAAGAAGTCAAAGGGGAAGTCGCTGAAGATATACAAGACGACTGAGAGAGTCGAACAAACAATTTCAAAACTACGAGAGCAATGGACAAAATAGACGTAGTGTTTGAGGATATTAGTGACGACTTTGTATTCAATGGACCTGAAGGAAAGACAATAACGTGGAAGGAATTGAAGGGTATACTCGCCGAACAGATAATAAAAACCACACCTGTTTTGGTAGAGAAGGGGATAAAACGCGTTGAAGTGGGAACTATCCAGTGGTTTTCTGATAGGAGAAAGACGAGAGGTCATTTTATCCCTTTGAACACCATGTTCTTAGCGAGGTTGTTGAAGGCAGCCTCTGCAGTCAGGTGAGAAAGGCAGAAATCTTAATAGGTGTGAAGATTTAATGATTTTTTATGAAGGCGGCGGTAAATAAACTCTTTTCCTTCCTTCTTTTAGTGGTGGTTTTTAACACCCCTTCCAAAGATATTTTAGGGCTATAAACTTTTGATTATAATCCCTCCCGGGCTTTAAACTCTCTTGAGGATACTGCTCGGAAACACCTGCTCTTTTGATTAACTTTAAACAATTATTTCTTCGACTGATCTCATTATACAATAAATGTCACCGGAGAAGCTGAGACCTAGATACAGAACTGTCCCGTTCATCACACTGTCAGAGCTCAGACCCCGTATCTGGATCACGCTCTCGGGCTGTAACTTCAGATGTAAAGGATGTTTTAGCATCGCTCGTGACCCGGTAGGTGAGCTGATGAGTGTTGAACAGTTAATAAGCCTGGTGAAGAGATCATCACGTGAATATTATGGAGATACGCCGCTGGAAGAGGTAGTAATAACGGGCGGCGAACCCACGCTGGAGAGGCAGTACCTCGTGGATTTGATATCACGACTCAAGGAATTTGTTGGATGGATAGTGCTTGACACCAATGGCTACTTTTTAGATGACGCTTACTTATACGAGCTCATCGAAGCGGGTTTAACCGAAGTCATGTTTGACTTGAAGGCATGGGATGAAAAGCTCCATGAATGGTACACGGGGTATTCAAACAAAAGAATACTGGAGAATATACGAAATGCGTACGGGAAGGTAAAGCTCGTGGTGAATACCGTCTATATACCGGGAATTGTGGACGAACGTGAAATAGAGCAGATAGCACGGTTTTTATCTGAGTTAGAGGATAAAGAGGAGATAGATTACCGAATAAATAGATTTAGAGCAGAGTTAAGCCACGAGAAGATAGCACGGAACCCCTATCCAGAGGAGATAGAACGCGCGTACTCGATTGTTGCTACCTATATGAAAAGCTCCGTAATAGGCAAGAGTTGCGTGCGAGAACGGAGGATAGAAGAAAAAAGGGGCTGGATAACAGTGTTTCCCGACGGTACCTTAAAACGACGGACTTTAGAGGATTACCGAGCGGAGAACAAAAGGTTGGGATTAAAGGGGATTGATACGGAAATTTAAGTCGTCGGATTTGGCAACAATTTTAGGTATAGAGAAGGAGGCATTCCCCAAATCGCCTTACAACCGATTTATTTTCTTATATTATGCGCACATCTACCCTGATAGTTTCCTGGTCTCTCTATATAAGGATCCGGAAACGGGCTTGAAGAAAATCGGTGGCTATATTATCTTTTATCCCCAGGGACATATCGTCTCCATCGCCGTGGATCCCGCATATAGACGGAGAGGGATAGGAACCGAACTTGTGGAGGAGGTATTGAAAAGGACGAAGGGTACGGCGCGTGTGGAAGTGCGTGAGAGCAATGAAGTGGCAAAGAAGTTTTATACGCAGTTAGGCTTCACGCTGCAGACGGTGATCCCTGAGTATTATGGCGATGAAGATGCATTGGTGATGGTACGGAACAGGTACGAATAGGCATGAATGAGGTGGAACTTAATAATAAAATTCATCGATCAAACGTTCTTTTGAAAGGGACGTTTGACTGTAAGTCCTTTCGCCTATCTTGGGAATTTCCGATAGCTCCGTGACCCCCAACCGATTGACGAGTTCAAAAAGAAGCTTCTGTTTGAAATTCGCGTAGGCAACCTCATTTGGGACGACTATTGCCATACGCCGCTCGGATAATTTTGGATACGCATCTTTAAACGCACCCTCAATTGTACCTATCCATTTCGGGAGCTCTGCAGTTATAAAGAGTACCGGATAGTCCCTCCATTCCCTCGCCTCGTACCGCGATAAACTATCAGTAATTGCTACGTAAAGTGAATCATAGTCTACCAGCACATTACCGGTAACAAACAGGAAGACGTCATCCACGTCGAACCCACTGAAATAGCCCACTGTTTTTTCTACTTCTGTCTCTGACAGCCCTGCCATCTCAGCCATTTCCGCGCTGTACGCTCCTATTCCCCTTTTCGCATCCGCTACAAGTCCTTCTATCTCTTGTTCGAGCATTTGTTTCACCGGCAGCTCCGCAAGCTTATTTGTTTTCCACACTCTTAACCTCTCCTTTACCTCCTTTATTGTATCCCCACTCTGGTAAAACTCCAGGAATTCCTCGTCTCGCTTTTTCGCATACACGCACAACTTCTCCTTGATTAATTCCCCGTCCAAGGAATGAAAGACCGCCGGTGAAAACAGTTCAGACATCTCATCTCTTATCAGCTCATAGTGCGTGAGCCCGGGAACGCCATGCTTACTTATTTTCAAAACTAATTCTATCAATTTGAGCGCCGCTCTATCCCCCTCTTCCACTGCTCTCTCGATATACTTCGAGAGATCCCCAGGCTGAAGTGAATAGCCATGTGCAACTTCGTCGAAGAACTCTTCATAGCCCGATAGACAGAGATATTCGTTATGAGCACCTATCTTGAGTATCCCTCTCTTCCTCAGCGTTTTTAATAACTCCTTGCAATCCTTCCCGGTCAGCGCCGTGAAGTTTTTCACAAGCGTTTCCTCCGTCGTATAACCTTTCAACCGGTGAAATAGCCCTAAAAGGGTCTTCATATCCTCGTCTTCCTCAGCCAAACTCACAAGTATGCTCCTATACTCCTCAGGGAACATTTTTTCTCACCTCCTTATCACACGCTTCCTTATCCCGCACTTCCATTTTCACCCAATAATCGCTCCACGAGCCATTCCGCATCAAAATTCTCTAACTCGTCATAGCCTTGACCTGTTCCTAAGAACAAGATGGGTTTAGAGGTAGAATGCGCGATGGAGATAGCCGCTCCCCCTTTCGCATCCACATCGATCTTGGTCAACATCGCGGCATCTATTCCTATCGTCTCATCAAATCTCTTCGCCCTTTCTACCGCATCGTTACCTGCAATCGCTTCGTCTACGAAGATCACGAGATCTGGCTTGGTCACTCGACATATCTTCTTCAACTGCTCCATAAGATTCACGGACGTGTGCATTCTTCCTGCGGTATCTGCCAGAACCACATCTTTTCTATTCGCTCTCGCATAATTCATCGCATCATATACAACCGCGGCAGGGTCTGCGCCATATTGATGCTTCACCACTTTTATTCCTAAGTTGGATGCGTGCGTCTCGATCTGTTCTGTTGCCCCAGCCCGATAGGTATCCGCAGATGCAATCACCACCGAATAACCTGCTCCAAGCAATTTCTTCGCTACCTTTGCAATACTCGTGGTCTTACCCGTGCCATTCACCCCTACGAAGACGATAGTTACGGGCTTCTCGCTCTTATCCATAAACTCCTCAAAATCGAATTGAGCACCAGCGGAGAAGACAGTCAATAACGCAGTCCGTATCGCTTCTTTCACTAATTTCTCTGTACCCACCCCCCATTTCTTCCTCTTGCCTACCAGTTCTTTTTTCACACTGAAAATTATCGCTTCAGCGACCGATAATGCAACATCACTCTCCAATAACGCTATTTCCAACTCTTCTAAAGGCCTTTCCAAATCTTTCTCATCTAAAACCGTCTCCCCTTCTAATACCGCCTTACCTTTCTCTTTTAGTTTCTCACCTAATCCCTTCGATGCTGTTTCCTCCTCTCTCTTACTTTTCTCCGTTACCTTCTCCACCACGGTTCCTCGAAATTCACTAAGCTTCTGCCTCAGTCGTTCGAACATTTTTTGCCTTTTCTTTTTCCTGTTCTACCTTTATATTTTTTTTTTTCACGCCTGACGTTTCCCTTCCGATCTGGACGCCAGCTCCTGCAGTCTTGCCTGCAATACCTGCGCCTCCTGCTCTATCCTTTGCAATATGCTGGTCGTTTCACGCTGTGTATTCTCTAACTCAGTCTTCATTTCACTAAGATACGCAATCGAGGAATCCGGGTCTCGTTCCGCGCTTACTCCGCCACCTATCCTCACAATTATTTTATCCGTCGTGCTGAGTGTAACGTAAACCGATGAATTTGCCCCTATTGGCACGATCAACTCGTCCCCTGCTTTCAGCTTCTTCAACTGTTTGATTGTTTCTATCGCCTTCTCATGATCATTTAGAGCCTGCCTGATAAAGAGCAATTCTTGCGTCTTTTGTTCTGCCTGCGCTTGGTATTGTCGCAATCGTAAAAGCAGAGATTGCAGCTCTGCTTGCTGTTCTCTCTCTTTTTCACTTAATCCTGTCTCCCTCTCCTCCATTTTTATCACCTTCACGTTTTATTACTACACTTTTTCTTTTAAAAAGAAAACCTGTACTAAAAGAAAACTTTTTAATAAAATAAAAGGGACTGAACACTAAAAATAAGAATGAAAATTAGAGGGAGGAGTATCTCAAAAGGAAGAGCTACCGGAAAAGCACTGATTTCAAAGCAAAAAATATCATTCCTCGGTGCGGTAGATCCGCTCACGGGGATCATCATTGATACATCCCTTGACCTCTATGGGGAAAGCATAACGAATCGAATTTTGATATTCCCTGGTGGAAAAGGCTCGACCGTTGGCTCTTATGTCTTATACCAGCTTAAGAAGCATGGTAAAAGTCCGTATGCAATAATTAACCGCCGTGCAGATACAATAGTGGCAGTTGGTGCGATTATAGCAGAGATACCGGCGGTTGACTCGCTTGAAATTGACCCGATCGAAGGCGAACTGATAGCGGATGGCGAGGAGGTGCTGGTGAATGGAACCGATGGCTACATTGAAGTACCATGAAGAAACGAGAAAAACATTGGAACGGCAGGGATACCACTTCGTGGGGACGCACAAGCACAGTGCCGTGAAAACGTGTTTGTGGTTACGGAAATCTCTCAGAGGAGAGGGGAATTGTTACAAGGGTAAATTCTACGGCATTAGCGCGCACCGGTGCATCCAAATGACGCCTTCTCTCTTCTGCAACCAGCGCTGTGTTCATTGCTGGCGTCCTCTTGAGGCATTTAACATAGCGGCAGAAGAAGAGCCAGTCGTTTGGGATGCTCCTGAAGAGTTGGTAGAAGCATGCCTAAAAGAGCAAAAAAGGCTTATCTCCGGGTTTAAAGGCTCTGGCAAAACCAGCATGGATGCATTCACCGAGGCCGAGGTTCCAAAACATGCCGCTCTTTCGCTCATCGGCGAGCCTACACTCTATCCTTATTTAAAAGAACTCGTGCAGGAATTCCATTCGCGCGGCATGACCACCTTCGTGGTGACCAACGGCTCGAACCCAAATGTGATCCGAGAAATTCGCCCTTATCAGTTGTATTTATCCCTGAATGCGCCTGACGAAGCCACTTACAGGAAAGTCTCACATGCTCAGTACTGGCAACGTCTAAAAGAATCGTTAGAAGAGATGAGAAGGTTAAAATCGAGCACGAGAACAGCCATACGAATCACCTGTATTGAGGGATTCAATATGAAAAGTCCAGAAGGATACGCAGAGTTATTAGAGCGAGCAAATCCGGATTTCATCGAGGTAAAGGCGTACATGCACATCGGCTATTCAAGAAAACGGCTGAATAGAGATGCTATGCCCACGCATTCACGAGTAAAGGATTTTGCAACCGAAATTGCAGAACGTTTAGCAGCAACGTCTCACTATGAGATTATTGATGAATCAGAGATAAGCAGGGTGGTTCTTGTTGCGTCAACAAAAAATAGGCTAAAATTATATTAGAATAATGACCTGCCTGAAGAAGATACGTAGATTTAGTTTTTGAGACTGTCATGTGACTTACGTCTCTGCCTTCGCTTTTGAAGCCCACTTCACTTTTCTGCTTTTCCTCCCCAGCTTTATCATATTGCGTTCGCACTTCGAACTACAGAAATAGAAAACGGCGCCATCTCGCTTTACCAGCATCTTCCCGGTTCCTTGCTCTAGCGGTGTATTACAAAAAGTGCATTTCTTCTCCATCATCTCTTCACCTTCCTCGATAGTTTCCGCACTTCCCTCGCTGTCTCCACTAACATGATGATATCCCCCACCTTTATTGGACCGATGCAATTCCTCGTGAGGATTCGCCCTCTATTCACGCCTTCCAGTATCTTGCACTTTATCTGTGTGGATTCGCCATGCATCCCGGTTCTACCCACTACTTCTATTATCTCTGCAGGTGTCCCGCCCTCTTCGCTCATTTCTTACCTTGCCCTTCACCTTACTTCCTTAGCTTCTTTAATTCCTCTACGATCTCTTTAATTGCTTCTTCCGCTTTTCCGGGGTCAACAATGGCAGCAGCGGCACAACCCTTGTTTATACCACAAGCAGCTCCTAGATCTCTCTGACTTTTCACATACAGATAAGGAATACCTTTTTCTTCGCACAGCGGTGGAAGATGCATTGCTATCTCCTCCGGAGTGATGTCCTCACTTATCAGCACTAACTTTGCCATCCCTCTTTCGATGATCTTCGTGGTTTCATTCGTCCCCTTCTTCACGGTGCCCGTTGTCCTCGCCAACTCCAGCGCCTCTAAAGACTTGCTCTGCAACTCCCCCGGGACATCAAACTTGACATACACCGACACCGGCTTTTCCCTTGCCTTCCCTTTTGCTTCTTTTCCGCTCATCTTTCATCCCCCTACAATGTACTCTGGGTTCTTACTCTAATAGCAGATATCGCTTTAAGTTTATAGTCTTCAAGTATGACCGGTTGCACACACTCTTCTGGTACACTGAGTGATATCTCCTTTGTCCTGCCATATCTGCCTTTGCTCACAATCACCGCATTCACCAACCCCAAAATGTCCAACTCTGAAACAAAATCAGTAACACGCCGCTGCGTCAACGCATCCATGCCCAACTGGGTACACAATCTCCGATACATGTTATAGACTTCGCCGCTGGAGAAGCGTCTTTTGTTCCTCTCTCTGCCTAAGAGGAGCACACTGCTGAGCACAATCTTTGATTGGAGCGGTAGTGTTTTTACCACCTCAACCACCCGGTTCACTTCGAGCTTATCACATGCGAGCCTCACATGCTCCTCGCTCACCTTTTTGGATTTCAAACGCTCGCCAATTTCTCCCGATACACGCAGGAGGTCAAGAGCACGCCTTGCATCTCCATGCTCTGAGGCTGCGAGAGCAGCGCAGAGCGGTATCACCGCACCATCAAGCGCTAACTCAGTAAAGGCCATTTCCGCCCTCTCCTCCAGAATATCCTGCAACTGCGCAGCATTGTAAGGCGGAAATATTATTTCTTCCTCGCCTAACGAGGACTTTACCCTCGGGTCCAGGAACTCCGTGAAGGTAAGATCATTTGAAATCCCGATCAAGCTTACCCGTGCATTATTAAGCTCGCCGTTGATCCTCGTGAGATTGTAGAGGGCTTCATCTCCTTTGCTTACTAACTTGTCCACCTCATCTAATATCACGATTACGCACCGCTTTTCAGCATCTATACCGTTCTTAAACTCTGAATAGACCATATCAGTTGGCCACCCGATCATCGGGACACGCCTATTGAAGACCCGCGCGAGATAAGCAAAAAGCCGATACTGCGTATCAAATACCTCGCTGTTGATATACAGAAGAGAACAATTACTATCCCTCTTCCGTGCCATCTCCTCTAATTCAGTGCTCACGTATTTTACCGTGGAGGTCTTACCCGTTCCGGTCTTACCGTAGATCAATATATTGGAAGGTGTCTCCCCCTTTAACGCCGCGGAGAGTATATCAGCCAGACCTTTTATTTGCTCCTTCCGATGTGGAAGATTTTCAGGTACATAAGTAGGTCGAAGCACCTCTTTATTTGCGAATATCCCACCAGCGCTCATCAGATCTTCGAACAGATTTTCCATGTTATATCTTAGCTCTCCCCTACCCTAAGAAAAATATTTCGGTTTTAGAACTTAAGAATATCCTTATAAACCACATGATATAACAGTTGCGGATAAGTTTCGGGTGGACTCACCGCGCGAATATATGGACGATAGCGGTTCCTCCCGTTCCACCTATATTATGCGTCAGTCCGACTTCCGCATTGGGAACCTGCCTTTTACCCGCTTCGCCTCTCAACTGCTGTGCTATCTCCACTACCTGCCTTACGCCCGTTGCGCCAAGCGGATGCCCACACGCTTTTAATCCACCAGAAGGGTTTATTGGTATACGACCGCCTATTTCTGTCTCTCCTTCTTCGGTAGCAATCCCTCCTTCGCCTTTCTTAAAAAATTTTAAGTCCTCGATCGCTATTATCTCTGCGATCGTATAGGAATCGTGCACCTCGGCGAGGTCGATGTGCGAGGGATCTAAAGACGCCATCTGGTAAGCCTTCTTTACCGCAAACACCGTTGCATCCATCGTTGTTATGTCACGTCTATCGTGAAGCGAGATGGTATCACTCGCCTGTGCGGATGCCTTTACGTAGACCGGAGAATCGGTATATTTTCTCGCTTTCTCAGCGGCACAGAAAACAACCGCAGCTGCTCCATCCGCGATGCTTGAACAATCCAGCACATGAAGAGGATCAGCAACGAGAGGGGACGAAAGCACATTCTCTAAGGCCATTTTACTTCGGTATTGTGCACATGGATTGTGAACTGCATTGGCATGATTCTTTACCGCCACCTTTGCCATTTGTTCACTTGTAGTGTGATATCTCTCCATATGTATCCTCGCCATCTGCGCGAACAAAGAAGGAAGGGTCGCACCGTAAATCGCTTCCCATTTTCTATCAACAGAGGAAGCAAGCAGATCATCTGCTACATCGGGTTCAACATCGGTCATCTTCTCTACCCCCGCTGCGATCACGATGTTGTACCATCCGGAAGCCACTGAAAGAACCGCTAAATGCGATGCAAGCGCACCGGAAGCGCACGCGGCTTCTACTCTCGTTGCCGGAATGTGAAATCCGGCTAATCCCGCATAATCGGCTATGAGCGCCCCAACGTGCTCCTGCTCGACAAATCTGCCTGCTGACATGTTCCCACCATAGAGCGCCTCTATCTCCTCGCCGCCTATCCCTGCATCCTCTATCGCCTTTAATCCGGCTTCTACCGCGATGTCCCTGAATGACTTCTCCCAGAGTTCTCCAAATTTCGTAGTCCCGACCCCTATTATCGCTACCTCTCTCATCAATCCCACTTTTTCTTTTTAAAAGAAGAAACCCTGTACTAAAAGAAAAACTTGCCACTCTTTTCAGGTATAAAGGCAGGTTCTACATTCGTATTTTCCTTTGATGTTTTGCATACGCAGCGTAGTCCAGATATTTTTTGGAAAGAAGAAACTCCTCGACCTTTGGTGCTTTTTCCCGCACCTCGTCGATAAGGTCGGTAACACGAAATGCAAATGCATCTGACCCTGCGCCTGAGCCGAAGGAGGTCACCAAAATTCGCTGCGAAGGAGCTGCCAGGTCAAGGGTTGCCGCAAGTCCTATCAGCGAGGATGCGGAATACGTGTTTCCGAAGTGCGTTACCATCAGACCGGGTTCTAGTTGTGCCGTGGTGAAGCCAAGGGTCTTTGCAGCCTTGATCGGAAATTTACCATTAGGTTGATGAAAAACGGCAAAATCGAAATCGGTGGGTTGCAAACCAGTTTTTTCCATCAATGCTTCGGTCGCTGCGATGGTATGCCGGAAATATGCGGGTTCGCCGGTAAAACGACCACCGTGCGCGGGGTATTTCTGTAGGTCTCTGCGCCAGAAGTCCGGTGTATCGGACGTAAAAGACGCATACTCCTCTATCTCGGCGACGATCCTGTCTTGCCCGATGACAAAAGCCGCACCACCAGCCCCTGCTGAGTATTCTAACGCATCTCCAGGGCTTGATTGTGAAACATCCGCACCTACCGCAAGCCCATATTTTATTTTATTGAGCGCAACAAGCCCCATACACGTTTGTATCGCTGCAGTCCCCGCTTTACAGGCAAATTCGACGTCCGCAGCGGTGATCAAATGCGGAGCACCCATCGCTGCCGCAACAATGGTTGCAGTAGGCTTTACGGCATAAGGGTGACTTTCCGAACCTACGTATACAGCGCCGATATCTTTTGGGTCGAGGTTAGCTCGACGGATAGCAGCACGAGCGGCCTCCACCGCCATGGTCGCGGTATCCTCATCCAGGTCAGGTACGGATTTCTCCTCCACAAGTAGCCCTGATTTGATATTCGCGGGGTTTTCACCCCACTGTTTCGCTATCTCTTCCACCTTTATTCTATACAAGGGCACATACACGCCATACGAGGCTATCCCTATCATAAGAAATAGATTTAAGGGGTCAGGTTATAAAAGTTACTTACTTTTGAGATGAAGAACCAGCTACAAGAATATTTGGAGAAGAAATTTGGGACTCCTGTGCGAATACTAAGTGTAAAGGAGTTGGGGTTGGGGCGGGAGTCAAAGAGAGAAGAAGAGCATGAGCTCAAGGGGTTTGGGTATGGCAAACCTTACTTCGTGAAGTTTGAAACGGGGATTGGCGAATTAAAGGAAGTTGTCATCTCCACGATGAAGGGAGATGGATTCGGGCATGACTATCTATCAGACCGTGCACACGTATTGGTATGGCAACATCATGCGTTCAACAGGCTACCAAAACATGTGAAATCCCTCGATGTCGGATACTTTACGAAGGATGGAGGGATGGAATCAGCAAGCGACGCAGAGGAATATTTCATTGTCTGCGATAAGGTGGAGGGTGAAGAATATGTTACTGATTTAACGAGGTTAAAAGAAGGCGGAAGAGTAAGTGCGGTAGATAGGGAACGGGTATCTGCGCTGGCTTCCTATTTGGCGGATATACATACCGTCAAGAACGACGATGCGCAACTTTATGTTCGAAGAATAAGGGAGGTAGTAGGGCATAGCGAATGTATATTCGGCCTTACGGACAGTTATCCGCCTGGAAGTGCGTTCATAACGAGCGAAGAGCTGAAGGAGATAGAGAAGAAGAGCATTGACTGGCGGTGGAAATTGAAAGCGCGCACAAAGAGGTTGTGTATGGTTCACGGCGATTTCCACCCGTGGAACGTTATGTTCCGCAAAGGGACGGATTTTACGGTGCTTGACCGCAGTCGGGGAGAATGGGGAGAAGCTGCGGATGATGTATCCTCGATGAGCATCAATTATCTCTTCTTCGGGCTGCTCAAAACGGATGGCGAGGAGCTTGATACTGATTTCAAGGAGTTATATGACCTGTTTTTTGAGGTGTATCTCAAGAAGACGGGTGATTACGAGTTATTAGAGGTCATACAGCCGTTTTATGCGTTCCGCGGGCTCGTCGTCGCCTCGCCTGTGTGGTATCCACATATCTCACTGGCTACACGGCGAAAGTTGTTTAATTTCATAAAGAACGTGCTTGAGGCGGAGGTGTTTGATTATAAGGGTGTGAATAAGTATTTGGGATGATAGATAGAAATACGACAACAAGGCGGCGTGAGCGTGTTTTATAGGAATGATCTGAAGCACCAATGAGCAAGCAGATTGTAGGACTAATACCAGAGATGTAGCTAGCGATTATGCGTTATGTACGCGGAACGGCCAAGCTCAGCCGCGCTTGGGCAGGATTCACCGTCCCTCGCAATGGCGCCGGCCCGAGCGTCGGATGCAGTGGCTTGTTATGCCGGACTTCGGAACTGCTCAGCAAGTGTCTGAAGTTTCTCTCCGTCGATGAACAACACGTTGTTCCTCACTGCATGACTCTCGATTTTCTCGCATATCTTTTCAATCGCGTTCTCAGTGAATTTTCCAGAGATGATAATGGCGAGCTTTGATATGCGCTGCTTCTGCTTTGTGTAGAGATCATAAAACGGCATCTTGAATGCATCATCGAGCTGGCTGAGCAGCATCGCAATATCAGCATCAACACCACCAGCAATGTCGCCGAACTTCACCTGAGCACCCCAAAACTCGAGTTCCTTGAATTCTGTAATCCTGGCAAAAACGATATCGCGTCCGAACTCTCTCTTGCCATGGTTGTACTTGACGTTCTGAAAGCCTAGCTTCCGAAGGATAGGCAAGACGATCCCCAAGGTGAACTCTCTTTCGTTCTCCACGGTCTTGGGTGCCCAAAGTTCAACCCCGAGACGCATCTCAGCAGCACCATCAATCTCAGCCGCGATTTGCTCGGCAAGTTGGACGGCAGTGACGAGCTTCTCGGCATCGACTTGGGCCGAATATTCAAGGTGGATCCATGCTCCATCATCATCGTAGGATTCGAGCGAGACGTCACCGACTTCCGACGCACGCTCCTCCACAATAGACTTCTTTGCCTCCATATATGGTTTGAAGCCAATAGTGCCGTCCCAGTACTTGCGCGTACCGGAATCGTCGAAGTCGAGCCGCACACGGTTGTCTCCGATTCTCTGGAGACGGATGGGAACCGTGTCCAACATGACAACGGAGTTTTCAATGCGGCTACAGATTTCGAAGACCGCATCATCAGGCAAATCGTTCACTGCTATTTCACCGATCAAGCCCTTGGGGAGAAACCACGTCTCTCCATCATCTGTATCGAGTGTCTCCCCATTCATTATGATGGAATGGATTTCACCGGATTCGCGATCAACTTTGATCATGTGATGCTCTTGGTAAGGCATAACATTGTTTTTTATCTTTATCCTATTATTTCTCAATTGGATATAAATAACCTTTATTGGAAAATGGTTATGACATCCGGACGATTCAGGAAATCCTCGACCATCAAAACTTAAGTACCACTATACTCCATGTATAAAGGAATGATCTCGATTTTCGCAGCCCGCTGGACAACTAAATAGAGCACATAGTGAACCTGTCCGGTTTCTATCGTGCCGGCGATCCTGTATACGTGGCAACCATGTTCGACATTGCTCTTCCATAGATAAGATAACGACCCAAGCTCACCCGATACGGGCCGCGTAGCGGTACGCGGTCGGGTGGAGCGCCTTGTTAGCTGCCTATGGGTACTCAAGAATCATAATTCGGTTGCTGTACAAACCGCCAAAGAGGAAGATGCTTCCCCTTGTAATCTTTTGGAATTACAACTCCAAGGGTTCCTGGCTCCACGCTTGGACTTAATTTGTCGATTTGCCCTTTTGGCGCAGTAAGCTCGTTATATCGCCGGGAAATCATTCCACTTAAGCTACCGACAAATTCAAATCCCTGCCCCGGATTGGACGCCACTGGCTCGGCAGTGAACTCTACCGCTAACCGCTCATTATTCTCGATTATGGCACTTGGACCAGACGCAGGCCAATCACCATATAGCATCAGGTAGAATGCAAGATTCTGTTCTTTCTGCTCCTTTATCTGTTTTCCATCACACCACAACTCAACACCTCCAATAGTGAACACAACATTTCCGTCCTCTCGGACTGTTCTTGGTTTATTTGCATCAGTTACCAGACGTAGCTTTAATGGCGGCGCTGTACCAACGGACATATCCCCAATTGTTCCCATCTCGTTCATTTTCATAGCTTCGGGAAACATTACGGTATAACGACCACCACTCTTCTTCAGCCTATTCGCAGACAACAATGTCCAACAATTCCATTTGGACCAGTAAATTGCACTTTATTATTTATAATACCATAGTTAACCTGTACAGAAGAGGGCGAATATCTGAAAGAAAA
>JACUTR010000133.1 GCA_014859735.1 Candidatus Methanophagales archaeon
CCTCCTTGAAAATCTCCTTTCGCCTCGCCCATCTTCTCTTCTATCCACCCTTCCATCTCAAGGTATGCGCTCTTCAAACCTTCTATCACTTCTTCGTCTGCATTCCATAATCCTCGCTCATAAGCTTCCAACAACCTCCTTCCAATCTCCTCAAGCGCCCATGGATTATTCTCCTCAAAGAACTTCCTCATTTCGTTATCTAAAACGAACGTTCTTGCAATGTCATCGAATATCCAGTCATCTACCTCCTGCGTTGTCGCTTCCCAACCGTAAACTCTTCCTATTCGTTTTGATATGTCTCCTGCACCCTTGTATCCATGACGCTTCATCCCTTCTATCCACTTTGGATTCAGCAACTTCGACCGAACAATTCTTCTCACCTCATCTGCAAGGCTTCTTACCTCTATCTTATCCTGGTCTCTCGTATCACCATAATATGCTGAAACCTCGTGTCCCGAGAGCTCTCGTGCAGCAGTTGTGAGTCCACCGTGCGTTCCAAAGTAGCAACAACAGCCGCAAAGGTCATATTCATCGGTAACCGTCTTATTGAAAGTCAAATCAACGGTTTTAAGCTGTGATACAAGACTATCATGTGCTTCAATACCAAAATTGTTTTTCCCGTAGGCATATCCGTTCCAATATACGAAGACATCAGATAAATCCTTCTCCTCTTTCCATGCCGATGCATATACCGCCAAATTCACACCATTCCCATACGTGCCCGGCTTGCTTGCGAATATACGTGCATTTTCACGCATGTTCTCCAAAGCCAATGTATGCTTTCTCAAATAGTTCTTTTCCAAGGGCTCATCAAGCATTACGACCTCCTGTATCGCCTCGTCTAGAAATTCGATGCAATTATAAAAGCAATCTCTCGTAATCCCACTCACCCTTACGGTTACATCGATTCTCGGGCGACCAAGCTCTTCCAAAGGAATTATCCGGTATCCTTTTACCCTTCCATCTCTCCAGATAGGCTCCACACCGACTAAATACAGTATCTGTGCTAATTGCTCTCCATCTGTCCACATGACGTCGGATGCCATCCAGTACAGTGCGATGTTTTCGGGAAGCTTTCCGTTCTCCTCATCATATCTCCTTATCACACCATCCGCAAGTCGCTTACCAATCTCCCATGCCGCCTTTGTTGGTATCTTGGAAGGGTCAAGGGAATAAAAGTTCCTGCCCGTTGGAAGTATCTCTGGCTTACCCCTTGTGATGAGTCCTGAGGGTCCTGGTTCGATATACCCCACATCGAATCCGTGGAACAAACTTCCCAGCTCATCTGTTGCTTCTATCCTCGATGAAATATCCATTATCTTCTCCCACATCAAATAGAGCTTATCTGCCTCTTTCCTCTTCAATCTATCGCCTAATATCCTCTTTGCTGCTTCTAAAGGTTCTTCTTCAGATAAGAAAGCGGAGATAAACTCCTTTGCAATACTATCCACCTCGGCTAAAAACTCGCTTTCTGCCTCTGAAGGCTGAATATCAAGTCCAATGAGCTCAAAAATCAATTTCCTCAGCTCTGAATCGTATCTCAGTATTGAGTTGATGAACTCAACCTTCTTATCACCTTTCGGGACTTCACCGAAGATATGCATCCCATCAGGAATCTGCGTGTTGTATATGCGCGTGATAGCCTCATGTGCAATTTCTATTATCTTCTCAAAGGAATACTTATTCTCGATTTTATCAAGCTTTATCTCTTCTGATAGTTTCGTTTTCCTTATCAAATCAATAATAATGTGCTCCAGGGCATGCGCTCTTGCCTTGTCCGCTGTTTTTGTCCTGTTATATTCTGCAATCTGGTCTTCAAGCTCCTTTAACTCGCCATACAAACCACTTTCGGTCATAACGGTTTGCATGTGGTCTACGAGGGTTGCATAGCTTCTTCTCTTTGCGATTGTCCCTTCTGGTGGATTATCGGAGTTATATATGTACAGGTGAGGCAGATTTCCGATAGCAATGTCTGGATAGCAGCTTCCAGAAAGTGCAACCGATTTACCGGGCAAAAATTCCAGGTTGCCATGCGTTCCTACATGGACGATTACATCCGTGCCGAACATTTTTTCTAAATACTGATAGGTTGCGAGATATTGATGAGGAGGAGGCACTTCAGGGTCGTGAAGGATTTTGCAGACCTGCCCATCGCATCTTGAACCTGCACAACCACGCTTCGGCTGAACGCACACCACTGCGTTTCCATATCGAACGCCTGTTATTACGATTTTATCATCGTAAACCATTGCTGCGGGGACACCATCCTTTTCCTCACCGGGTGGATTTCCCCAGGCTTCACATGTCCGTTCCTTCACTCTTTGGTCAAGGGTATCAAACCACTTTTCATACTCCTCCTTGCTTATTAGCGCAAGTGCACCACCTTTACTTACGATTTCATCCACCGTTGTCCATCTGAACTCCGAAATCGCTTTATGAT
>JACUTR010000134.1 GCA_014859735.1 Candidatus Methanophagales archaeon
AATCGTCTCCACCCGCGGTACCCGGCCGATCATTAACGTATGTTCCATTAAACGCGCCATTGGGACCGAAATCTATCACTTTTATCGTATAAGAGCCGGTATCAGTGAAATAAACAGAGTACGTCCTCGTGCCATCAGCACCTATGGTGTGGTGGAACACCCAACTCCAATTCGCCGTCGTCGGATTGTCCTCTATCCCCGTTGAGAATATTACATTCGCACTCATGGGGTATGCTCTTACCGTGATATTTCTACCAGCTACACCAGTTACGGTAAGCTTCACCGTTTCGAGTTCAGCGACTGTTGTCTTCTCCGCTGAGATAGCGATCTCTTCCTTTGCTATTGTTAAACTCTTGACAGCACTTTCTGCAGCTAATCCACATGCGTACTCTGGTTTGGTCTTTACCTGGAAGGTGTAAGAGCCGATTTTCCAGCCGGTCGTATCGATTTGTAAAGTTGTATCAGTTGATCCGTACCGCGTTAAGTTGGAAACTGGTATGTTTGCAAATCCTTGGGTCGTATTGGCTGGATTTACGGTCATTTTCCCATCCGGACCGTATATCAAAAGATCAACCTTGTCCAGGGCGAATAAGTTGATACCGCCGGTATCTACCCTGAGCGGTGTCCCCGCAGCGATTGATGTGACTGCTTTTTCTCCCACTTTCAGTGTCAGTGGTACATTTGGCTCCTGGACTGAAAGACTTACGTTCGTAGTGCCGTCGGTCGCCCTTAAAGTAAGCGTCGTGTCCCAAGCAACGTTATAAGCCGTCCCGTCAGGCCATGGTCCACGATAGTCATACCACGATGGAGAATCAAACCTCTGTACTCTGACATTCTCCGGGTCCGTCCAATAAGGAACACCATCAGTAGACCCATTAAATTGTACATTCTGCCCTACCAGCACTGTATATGTCACTGCTGGATCAGCGCCAACGTAATTGAAGTTGTCACCTATGCTTACCGCACTCACCGTTGGCACCATCGCCACGAAAACTGAAGCGAGCATAATCGCAGCCATTGCAATCCCTATTATCGCTTTTTTCTCTTTTTTCATCATTTTTTTCGTTTTCACCTCCTAAGGTTTTCCAATAGAAAAGGGGGTATATAAAGGTTTGGGTCTGCTCGGGAAATCCAAAATCCCAATACTACCAAACAAATCCCAAACCCCAATAGTACCAAACCTTTGGGATTTGGTAGTTGGGATTTACTTGGGATTTTGTAGTAAACCCTTACAGGGTTTTCGGGGTCAACGGGGCGAAGCCCCGTTATTTGACCATTGGGATTTCTTCTTCCCCTCACCTCTGCTTCTACCTGCATACTCCCTTTCCTCCTTACTATCTATCCTTTACCCCCTATTTATACTTTATGCTTTTTCGGGTTTCGACATAATTTATAGAGCGCCATGTCGCAGCGCTCTCATCTCCGCGAAGCCCTTTTCCGTCAACGCTTTTGCGAGCGTTAGCGAGGAAAAGGGTTGTATAGATGAGCATAATGTTTTTTCTTAAAGCATTGACGTTATAACAAAGAGCATGGATATTATGGCGAGAGAGAAGGATACCAGTAATCCTAACTCAAGCAACACCCACGACTTTATGTCATCTACACCTCTGTTCACACCCCTTATCTCAGATAGAATAGAAACTTCAACAGAAAAGACATCTGAGAGTGAAGTCAAATTAATCCCCCTTTCCTCCAACTTCTTCCTCAACTCTTTTATCTCTTTTATCGTCTCTACTATTTCCTCCTCTCTACTCCTCTTCTTAGTTACTGCCCTTCTCCTTCTAATGGCAAAATAAATGAGAGATAGAACTGCTAATGATAACGATAATCCAAGTGTAAGGTAACCGAGCATCAAAAAGAGACCTTTTTGTCCTTCAATTCCTGCTTCTGCACTTCCCACCGGCACCATCGCCACGAGCACCGAAGCTACCATAATCGCAGCCATTGCAATCCCTATCATCGCTTTTCCTTTTGCCATCATCTTTCTCCTTTTTACCGCCTAAATTTTTCGATTTGGTGCGCATTTGTATAGCGCTCTCATCTCCGCGAAGCCCTTTCCCCGCGACCGCGAAGCGAGCGTTAGCTTAGCGAGGAAAAGGGTTGATATGATGAGCGTAATACTCTTGACACCCTTACTTTATATTATATATATCCTTTTCGCGTTTACTTACCTCCCTCCCAACAAATCTCGTAATTCTTTTGCCATCTCTTTCGGTAAGCTTTTAAACCCGTCTCGCATTTCTCCCCTCATCCCGGTTATGTTCTCATTCATGCTGTCAATGTGCTCGCTCATGCTGCCAATGCGATCACTCATGCCGCCGATACGCTCACTCATGCCGCCAATGCGTTCGTTCATACCGTCAATGCGGTCACTCATACCGCCGATACGTTCGTTCATACCGTCAATGCGGTCACT
>JACUTR010000135.1 GCA_014859735.1 Candidatus Methanophagales archaeon
AAATTATTAGATCGGGTGTATATAAAGGTCACGGTTTGCAGGACATCACTTATTATTTTGGTTATCCTTTTAAGCACCCTGAGAAAAATGGCTATCACATGGGTCTTGAATATCAAGGATTTATACTTGGAACACTTGAAGAACCTGACTGGGAAAAGATAATTGAATATAACAAGGATGACGTTTTAGCGATGAAATATATTATCGAAAGTGTTTGTTTATGAATCCCATTTATGAATCATGGATGCACCCAAATTTATTCGGGTGTGGAGAGGTTGAGGCTTCTTTACAAAAACTTTTTAAGTCGCGAGAGAGTATGTCAATTGAGGGGAATAGAGGAAATGAAATTCAAAGTTGTAATTGAAGAAGATTTAGAGAATGGGGGATATATTGTGCATTGTCCAGCTCTTAAAGGTTGTTGGTCACAAGGGGATACGATAGAAGAAGCTTTGGAGAACATAAAAGAGGCAATTGTCGGGTATTTAAAGACATTAAACGAGAGAACAATGCATGATGTTAAAAGCTCAGATAAAGCTATAATCAAAGAAGTAGCGGTGGTATAGTTTTGGATAAACTTCCTCGATGGCCGGGCAAAAAGATAATCAGCGTATTTAAAGAAACGCCAACCATGAACCATATGAAAATTCCTGAGCACTACAAATTTTTTCTTACCGGAAAGAGAAAGATTTGAAATGCCAGTATCGCTGATAAGTGGATAAAACGCTATCATGAGGTAGCAGTTACCGATAGCAAATTTGTAGCTGAGGAGGTGTGAAAACTGACTGATGAATAAAAAAGCATTGCTCCTTTTGGGATGTCCGGAAGTGCCTGTTCAGACTGGTATTGCGTTATACCTTGCGAGCAGGCTCAAGAATGCGGGACTGGATATATTCGTTGCGGGAACGGATTCCGCGCTCGACCTCCTCAAAGTCTCTGACCCGAACGGGTGTTATCTCGATGTAGAGAAGCTGATAAGCTTGGATACCTGCATCGAATCGCTCGCCGAGAAGAGAGTGGATTTCGATTTCTGCTCAGTCTTCGTGCATAACGATGCCGGGATATCGTATCTCGCGACGATCAAGAGCATATCACACGCAAAACTCTCCGCGATCATCTTCGGTAAAGATGCCGACGCCCTCGCGGGGCAGATCGATCTCGACTGTGAGAAGCTCGTTGCCAGATCCGTTCATAACCCAATTCCGCTGAAGAAGAAGGTAGATGATCTGATAAAGGAGGTGGAGCGATGGGCTGTATCGAATTGATGGAGTATGAGATTTTATTATCGGACACCACCTATAAGGAAGGGCGGGAATTTATAAAGAGGAATTTCAAAGCGGTGTACGAGGTCGAACCGGGCTATAAATTGTTCGATGTGTATCTGATTGGTATTCCGCCGATTTTAATAGGGGTAGAGGATGGCTATGTAATATTCCCGTACGTCAAACCATGTCATGGCACGTTCGTGTTGAAGATTAAAGATGGAGAGGATATTGGGCGATTGATAAAGAAGAAGAAGAAAGTGGGCTAATTTGTTGTAATACAGAGCACTGCCAACCCAGAATCAATTTCAATTTCTGCCATCCAGGACAGATAAGATTTTTGGTGTTATTTGGAACTTGGTGCTTGGAGCTTGTGATTTTTATGGTGGACAAAACCTTTGACAGGTTACTTAGTCAGCGGTGAGTTAGTTCATTCTAACAGAAGCAACCCGAAAAAGGTGATCTTCTCATACGGAGAGGTGAGCACCTCCAGGTCATAGCCCACATTCCTGACCGTCTTGAAGACATCGATCCCACATGCCTCCATCCCGGGTCTCATTTTCTGCGGGTGTTCACAAAATCGCTTCGGAGCTTGGTCTAACACGGTTTTCTCCCGCTCGGGTATGCACTCGTCACAATACGAACAGCAGAGTCCGACCAGTGCAAATGCCTTGTAATAGCCTGAGAGGAAAGCGTACCGCTCGAACTCAAACATCGTGTCATACAACTCTTTTATCGCATCCCAGAGGTAATGGTGGATGCGTGCGGGCGGAACGTCAGTGTTTGGTATCGCGTCAAATCGCGCAAGTATCGCCTTATCATAACATTGGATCAGTCTCCTCGTCTCTTCCGGCGCGGGAAGATAGGGCGGGCAGTTCAGATGCTTACCGTACGCTTTACATCCGTACCGGCATTTCCACCGCACCCATTCCTCGACCTCAACCTTATCGGTCGAAATGAGTTTAAAATCAGAATGAATATGCTTCAAATCCGCTAACAAGATATCTAAATCCTTCTTCATCTTCGATCTTACTTTTCTTCACGTAATTATATAAATCTTTTCGTAGATGCAGTATCTCCGAAAGCCGTATATATACCCCGGAATAATAAAGGTGCTGC
>JACUTR010000136.1 GCA_014859735.1 Candidatus Methanophagales archaeon
ACGTATGCACCGAGAGAGAAAGATTTAAAATCTGTAGTAAACCATTTTAGCACTACTGCATCTACGCAGCAGCGAAGGAGGGAGGGGGGATGAGGAGATGGAGGAGGATAGTTAAAAGGTTGAAAAATACGGCCATTGCATATTTTCAATACCTGTGGTGTGAATTACGTATTTTTTAATTAGATTAGAATAGAATAGAATATTAAATCACCGTAACAAACCCGCAAAAATAAAAAGGGAAATGGATGATAGTCAAAGCTTCTTTTTAAGCTCTGAAGTCACCTCCTCTATTTTCCCGTTCACCCAGTATTTCCTTATCGCTTTTCCCCTTGACTTCGGGTGTTCCGATATTTCGTATTTACTGCTCACGAAACCATATTCCTCCAAGGTAAGCAGATGGTAAGAAACGAGACGTCTTTCTTCTCCCATCGCTTTGGCTATTTCATTTATGTGCATTGGCTTTTCAGCAAGCAACTCCGCTATCCTAAACCTTATCGGGTGCAAGAGCACGTGAGCATCCCTTACTAAACTATCTTTGTTCTCCATGTCACTTTTTCCCTTACCGCTCGTGGTATTTAAGAATTATTCAAATATTTTTCCCATACAGGATTTGATATTCACAAAGAAATTCGTTGAATGGATCACATGAGTTCTAAGAAGAAGTAAGGAAAAGGGGCTCTGTAACCCGATTTCGGCCGGCTGTGACGTAATGAATGGAACTCGATCCGGTTGCGGCTGCCCTGCTGGGAATAGCGCTGATCATACTACTTGTTTTGCTGTTTTTGGTTGTAAAAATCTGCACCCTGATTTTTTCGCCGGAAATGCTTCTCTCGCTCGGATACTTCGACTACTTAAAACTTCACGTTAGTCGAAAGTCATTTCACGTTTTGTAATACCCTGCTTCTTTCAGGATCGTTACCACATCCTCATTCTCAAGGTCGTACCACCTTTTATACGCATCAGCAACCGCAAATGTTCTCCCCTCCCGGATATTCAAACAAACAATCTTGTCAACTTCGGTGCTCATCATTTGGAGAGCACTCATCGATGCGGTTGGAACCGCAATGATGATCTCGGCTGGCTCCTTCTTCTTCACCGAGGAGATTGCTACAAGCATGGTAAATCCAGATGCTATGCCGTCGTCCACCACGAGTGCTGTTTTCCCCGAGAGATCGGGGAACGGCTTTTGGCCGCGAAACAGCCTCACTCTCTTCTCAATCGATTCTTTCTCCTCCGCGATACAACGGTCAAGCTCGTGCTGCGTTAGCCCGAGGAGCGCTAACAGCGGTTCATTAACCCGGATCGTTCCATCCCACGAGACCGCACCGAACCCCGCTTCTCTATTCCACGGTATATGAATCTTTCTCACGACTAAAACGTCAAAAGGAACCTGTAACCACTTTGAGAGCACCGCAGCAACCGGAACACCACCGGCGGGTATAGCGAAGATGACACTATCCTTTCCCGTATATTCCACCAGCTTTTCAGCCAACAGCGTACCGGCATGATCACGATCTTCGAATACATGCGTTCGGTTTCGCAGTCGCGGGTCTTCAACAAGCTCTCCTCGCTTCATCCATTCTGCAGGATATGATCAAAAGTTAAGACATGGGTGATTAAAACATTACAGAGGTAGAATAGCCGTTTTTTGATATTAACTCTTCTTGTTTTTCGCTCGATGCCCGCAGGTGTATAGGTTGTTGTACTTTCTTCGTAGTACACGTTAGCTTTTGAAGAAGGGGATTAGAAGATACTCTTTCCTTGTTTTCGTGAATTAAAAAGTCAGATAAACCGAAAAGCTTATATATACCCTCCTATTACCGTATCATAGTGATAAAAATGGCTGGATTACCAATAGCGCCTGTAATCAGGTTGATTAGAGATGCAGGGGCGGATAGAGTAAGCGACGATGCAGGTCAGGAATTGGCGAGGCTGTTAGAGGATTATGCCGCTAAAATAGCGAAAAAGGCGGTAAGCCTCGCTAAGCATGCCGGAAGAAAGACAGTGAAAGCGGAAGACATCCTGGAAGCAATGGAATAAAAGACGTTAGATAAAGGGGGAATATGGCTTATACCAACCTCCCCTCTTTTATTTTTTGGTCTTATCGTAATAACTGAGCAGGGATAGTATTTGGATTCACTTTTGAGTGTCAGGGCTATGGTATATAATTGATAAAAGTAATTAGTAGAAGTATGGGCGAAGAGGAGTTAAAAGAGCTGATTAAGAAGTTTGAGGACGTAGAGAAAGCATTTCATAACCTCCTTAACCCCTTTGAGGACGTAGAGAAAGCGTTTCAAGACCTGCTCAAACCCTTTGAGGAAGCGAAGCGCGTCTTTGAAGAGGAGGTTAAACCGATTGGCGAAGAGG
>JACUTR010000137.1 GCA_014859735.1 Candidatus Methanophagales archaeon
GAGGTGCAGTATTCATGTCTCAGTATAACACGATCTTGAGCGTTTGAGGAAGGTCGTTTTCGATGTGAAGTTGGACGAAGTAGACACCAGAGGGTTTGGTGATCAGTCTGGTCTTTCCCCTCGCATTGGCTCGGGACCTTCGGCTGGTCTGTTTGGTCTTTTTGGTTTATCTCGTCCCTCTGGTCTGTTTGGTTACTCCCCTCGCACTTGCTCGGGACCTGCGGCTGGTCTGTTTGATTTGTTTCCCCGTTAGAGACCCGTTAGAGATATCGATATCGGATTACCAAGTAGAATAACCTGCTCTGCCATATGTATTGTTTCCGATCGTACCTTCGTCATGCTTATGAGTCTAATGCACTAGAGACAGGAAATGTTTTAATCGGTTTAATAGAAATCTTTTGCCCGTTCCGGATTTGAGATATTTTTCACGGGCTTTCGCATCAGCCTCAATGCACCACGACCCTTCGTTGAACAGACTTTACCAGCATTGTGTTGGTCAAAACGTTTCTGTGAATCATCAGTATATCCCGTATACAGTTTATTATCTCTATCGCTTTAACGAACATAAGTATAGTACATACTTCAGGGTTGATCTCTAATTTAAGAAGAAAGACTATTTATAAATTCTACCCCGAAACCCTGTTTTGACGATTTCAACAATCTGATTATCTGCATCTATTTCAAAAATTACCCGAATTTTGCCAGTCCGTAGCCCTAGAAAACCTTTCTAGGCACCCTTTAGTCTCTTTATAGCCTGTCTTTCGCCATTAATATATCCAATAATTTTCATTTCGACTTTTCGCAGAATTCCATGGTTTTTTAAGAATTCATAAGGCTGTTTTCTACATTCAATTCTCCATGTCATATTTCGATTTCTTTCACATAAACTATATCTTTTTTCTTTGGCTTCTTGCCGAACATCTTTTCAATTTCGCTCTGTTCTTTCTCAGATACGAGGGGCAGCAAACTAAGTCTAAGCTTCAATATTTCTTTATCTATTATTCTTTGAACTTCTTCTCTTATGATTCTTCTGAATTGTTCTGTTGTTAAAGATTTTTGGACAGACATCATAAACCTCCTTATGTTATAGTGTATTCACACTTGCTATTAAGTCAAGCAGACACCTGTCGCTCTTTGAAGGTCTTTCCACGCTGCGTCTTCCTCTGATCTGAGCCAATCTCTTTTAAGAACCGGTTCGCTGACAATCATTGTTTCATATTTCTCGCGGGCCATTTTTGCTTTCAGAAAATTTATGAAATCGAGCAATTCATCGAGTAAGGGCTCGGGTATTTTCTCAATTTCCTTGATCAGCGTCTCCTTCTTTGTCATTGTTCACCTCACTATTGCATTGTAATTCACACATCTTGCTTGCATGGCGCAAAGGGCATGGCGCATAGCGCATAGAGCACACAACCCGGTGAACATATTGATATATGGCATTATCCCTTCTCGACGCGGTCGGCTACGCCGCCCTTGCTCGAAGAGTAACGAGGGTAGGGCAAGGCTTTAGCCTTGCATGGAGTGAGATTGTCCCGATCCTCCATATGTGAATCTTCTGAAAAATATGAAGATCGAGGATCCCGCAATGCGGGACTTCGTCGACACATGGGGACAAGCATAATATTTTTAACATTTTGGGCTGGTCGCGGAGTCAGATCTCAACATTGGACAGAAGGGACGGAGCATCGGTAAAACGGAGAGCAATGAAGACATTGCGGATTGCGTGGTTTCTGAAGAACCTATCGCAAAGGCTACCGCCCTTGTCAGTGGCATCGCGGTCACTTTTAGTATTCGCAGCCACTGACCAGGTAATGTGCGGTTTTTCAGCACCTTGAGCAATTTGATTATAGTTATTGTACATAAAATTAGGGGAATTGCAAGGATGCAGAGGTGCGTTCTGAGCAGAGGAGATGCGGGCATGGGAGCCGAGGAGCATGGGAGCAAGAGAGCTGAGGAGCCGAGGTGCATGGGAGATGAGGAGATGGAAAATCTGTCATTTCTTGTCCTTTCGCAATAACAACCAAGGGTATGGATTTGTGATCATACGCACGAGTTTGCCAATGATGTTATCGTAAACAGCGTGCAATTCTGATGCTGTGATTTCATCCAAGTAGGCGCATTCCATTGAAAATCTCAACCAGGTCTGTGTCTCAGCTGCTTCCGCTTCCGCATCACTGAGCTTGCTTATGAAGGCAGCCTCATAACGCCTTTTTCTCCATGCTTCTTACCCTGTGTGATTTAATCAGTTGCGGTCGATTGTCTTATGGGACGCGTGGGGTCAAATCCCCGTTTTGCCAATTTCACAACAGTAACTGAAACGG
>JACUTR010000043.1 GCA_014859735.1 Candidatus Methanophagales archaeon
ATTTGGGTTTTTAAAGGAACTGAAGAAATATGGATTTTTTTACAGCCTAAGCATATACCTTTAAACCCCTAACATCATCCTGAGGGTGTTGCGCACGGCAGGCGCAAGCCCAATAACGATAAGAGCCAACAATACGAGGTTTTTCAGCTCCATTTCCGCCTCGTCGGTGAATTGGGTATCCAGGAGATATATTATCGGGGCAAGTATGCCAAGCTTGAGGGGGTACATTCCGGCTGCGGTGCCCGCATACGTTACGATAAGCCCTTCTATAACATGTTTTCCGGTGTAACCCAGTATATCAATACCGATAAAGGAGGACGAGGCATCGAGTAGATGAGCAGCTAACACCGCGAGATTCAACCGGTCAGTGAGAAAATGAACACTGAATCTCGCGGCAAGTGCGTATATCACACTGATGAGGAGCCCTGAAATGCCGATGACGGCAAAGAGAACCCACCCGAAGACTATCTCTTCCTTCACTAATAGAATCGTAAGGGTTGCGATGAGCCATATAATCCCGATCAGCCCGAAAATCAGCGTGTAATCATACACCCTTCCTTTCTGCGATCTGGATACTATCACCGCGAGTATGAGTATAGCAACGCAGCAAAAGAAGATAAGAAAGAAGATTAACGGCGTAATCAACAGGTAGCTCAAAGGCGGAGTAATTAATTCGGCGTCTTCCATTACGCGGAGGCTTGCGCCAACAACTATGTAAGGCGATACCGCAGCGATAAAACGGCGGTCTATCTTTATTTCGAGCTTCTTCAGTAATTTCAAGGTCAAAAAGAGGCATACTACCAGTACGAGCGCCCATGTTATTGTATTTACCGGATTGTAGCCGGTGTCATGGGTTATCGGATGGATATAGTATATTTCGATGAATTGTCTTAACGCCTCGGTCATATTTAGCTTTTGAGTTGCAGATTAGCAAATGTATTAATTAAATAAATCATAGAGAGATACATCTTGATAGTCAGAATAAAGGTGAGGAGAGATATGAGGCTATATTCATATGTGGTTCGTGCGGATTCCGGATTTGCACCAAATCCTTTCTGGGGGTATTGCACATTAGCTTGTTGTAAACCAGTAATCCGTAGGATAGCGGAAGAAGGAGATTGGATTGTGGGATGTGGGTCTGTGGGGAATGCAGGAAATGATAAGCTTATCTATGCGATGAAAGTGACTGAAAAATTAACTTTTGAGCAATATGCTGAAGATAAACGCTTTAAAAATAAAAATCCTCATCATGGACTCATCGAGGAGCGTGGGGATAACATCTATTATAAAAATAAAGACGGGAAATGGATACAACGGCGTTCCTATCATCGTAAAGGTCTCGAAGAGAACAAAAATAACAAGGACAAAGATTTAGAGGGAAAATATGTTTTAATCTCTAATCATTATTTTTATTTTGGAAAAAATGCAAAAATCCTCCCGGAGGAAGCGGGACTTAAACAAATAATTAAGCAGGGGCCGGGACACAAATCCAGATCGATTCCAAAAGAGGTCATTGAAAAGTTTGTGGTTTGGATAGAAAAACTACCTCAAGGAAGGCATGGGGAACCGCATGATTTTGAAGAAAAGGTACTCATACCTAAGGAGGGAAAATGTTGACAGTATGAAAGGGCTGCTACTGCGTGTTGGAATTGATAAGGGAATTAAGAACGGAGCGTTGGGACCTATTTTTGAAGATGGAACTTTCGAATACATTCCTATTCCAGAAAAAAGTGTAAAAACAAAAGATACTAGAACTTATAAGAATACCCTCGGTATAAGTGGTAAACCTTTGTCAACGTATTTGCCGAAGGAAATAGAAAATAAAATAATGCATTTTGATCCAGAGTTTGATTCGTTTACATATGGTGATCCGACTTCAAAGAGAAATACTTTGTTAAAATTAAATAAAGACGATTTATTGGTCTTTTATGCGGGCTTAACTCCGTATAAAAATGACGAGTACACCGAGGGATTATACGTTATAGGATATTTTACAGTTGAAAATGTTATTAATTTTTGTGATTTACCAGACGAAGAGGTTGAAGAATGCTTTCGACTTTATCCAAACAATGCACACCTCAAAAGACGTTATGATTCAAAAAAAGAGATGAGAGCGATCACAGGGGAGCGTTATGGTTTAGTTATAGTCGTAGGGAACAAAAGAAAGAGTAAGCTATTGGAAAAGGCTATTTTGATAAGCGAGCCAAAAAAGGATAAAAAAGGGCGACCATATCAGGCAGTTTCAAAAGAGATGGAGACTCTGCTTGGGATTCAGGGATCAATCCAAAAAAGTGTACCTCCAAGGTTGATTAAAGAAGAAAACTTCACCGGTGTGAAAAATAGATTGGAGGTTTAAAATGCCCCTCAATATTCCTACCCTCCATAAACTAGAAGCGGTAAAAAAAGAAAGTCCTAACGTAAAGTCATTCACCTTTCACTCGAAGCTCATTGCCAAAGAGAGCAAACCAGGGCAATTCCTGATGGTTTGGGATCCCGGGATAGACGAGATACCCATATCAATCGTGCAAGCATCGCCAGGAGGAGCGGTGGAACTTGCAATTGCGGATGTCGGGGACTGTTCTCATAGCTTGCATCAAAAACAGGTGGGTGATTTGATTGGATTAAGGGGTCCTTATGGCATAGGCTTCTCACTTCATGGCGAACGGATTTGCATGGTTGCAGGCGGGTATGGAGCCGCACCGTTGCGGTTTGCCGCGCTCAGAGCGAAAGAATCAGGTAAGCACGTTATCGTCTTAGAAGGTGCAGCAAGTAGCGCTGAGCTTTTATACGTGCAAGAAATCCTCGATTCAGGCTGTGATCTCCGAGTTGCTACTGAGGATGGTTCTGGGGGTTATAAGGGATTGGTTACGGACTTGCTGGAAGAGCTCGTGGCATCAGGTGAACAGTTTCAGCAGATATTGACCTGTGGTCCAGAGATGATGATGGAGCGCGTTTGCGAGATTACAAAGCGTGCAAAAATCCCTACGCAAGTCTCTGTAGAGCGAATAATAAAATGCGGCTGTGGTGCGTGTGGCTCGTGTGATCTGGGTGGGTACCGGGTGTGTAAAGACGGCCCCGTTTTCACGGCAGAAGAACTTGCCCGAACGGAATTTGGCAGATGGACGCGTGCGAAGAGTGGTAAAAGGATCCCTGTTATCCCGAATGTGCTCATGGGGAACGAAGTTGAGCTCGTCTCAACGCCTCCTGTGCATTTCACGCCTGAATACGAGCCATTACTGAAAACGGAGGTATGCGGAATTGATTTTCCGAATCCACTAGCGAATGCAGCGGGATTTGGCGTTTCCGGAATGTTATTATATCGATATGCCGTGGCTGGTGCGGGCGCCGTCGTGACCAAATCAATTGGGCTGTATGAGCGAGAAGGTTATCCCAATCCCACATTCATTGAACTCTCCCCGCGGAGCTATGTGAACGCAATGGGGCTCCCTAATCCCGGGATAAAGAGTTATGGACCGGAGCTCGAGGATGCGAAGTATGCCCATGTGCCCCTGGTACTGAGCATTTTTGGTAACAGTGTGGAGGAATGCAGTGACGTAGCGAAGATTGCGCGTACCTATCCGGTGGCTATGTTCGAATTTGATGCCTCCTGTCCACATACCGAGTTCACCGCGGTTGAAAATGATCCGAAACTGCTGAGCAGCATCATAAAGGTGATAAAAGAGATTGTGGCTCCAAAACCACTCGCGGTGAAGATCTCACCTAACATCGGTGCACCGGTCGGATTGGCGTTGGGGGCGCAAAAGGCGGGCGCTGATGCGATCACCGCTATTAATACGGTCATCGCACGACCAGTGGACAAGACGCTCGATATTCCTCTTTTAGGTAATCCTACCGGCTATGGTGGTAAATCCGGTAAGGATCTGACGGTTGGTGGTAAGGAGATTGTTTTTGCGCTCTACAAGGAGTTGAAGATACCGGTAATCGCGGTTGGCGGGATATTCACCGTTCAGGACGTGATCGAGTATGCGCGGAACGGAGCGAATTTGTTTCAGGTGGGGAGCGCGTTGGTAACCGAAGGGTTTGAGACCTTCTCGAGGTTAAAAGAGGAATTAACGGCGTATCTCCGTGCGCATGAGTATAAGAACATTAGGGAGCTGGTGGGTGAGGCGCATAAGAGATGAGTTACGGGTTATAAAATAGATAAAGAATGAAGAGGGATGAAAGATAGAGAATGGTAAGGGCAGGGATTAATTAATAGGAGGCGAGGATTTAAATTAAATTAAAGAGAAGGGAGAAGGTGGTGGGATGGATGTGCAAGGCAGAGATGTAGAGTTGCTGAGGAGACGACTTAAGGGGCTTAGAGAACGGTATGTGAAGGCGGTAATAATGTTCGGTTCGAGGGCGAGGGGCGAATCAGCAAAGAGAAGCGATGTTGACTTGCTTGTCCTTCATGATGGATGTGAGGTTGAAGATCCTATTATGAGGAGAAGCGTGTTATATAACTTGATACGGGGAGCTATCGGAGGGGAGTATGAGGATGTTACGGTTATTGATATGGAGCTTGAGCGGTTCCTTGATCCTAAGGAGATTACCGCACTGCTTTTGAATCTCTATTGGGATGGCATTGTGGTTTACGATGAGACGGGGGCAGTGGAAAGCTTTTTGAGGCATGTTAGGGAGAGGATTGTGAATAGTGGGTTGAAGAGAGCCAGGGATGGAAGAGCTTATTATTGGACGTTGCCAAAGCCGATGAAGGATGTAAGAATTTTATGAGTTTTAATCCGTTAAGCGAGGTCAGGTATAGATATAGATTGGGCATTGAACATTTAGAGAGGGCTGAGCGGTTATTCTCACTTAACGATTGGGTTGGAACGGTCTCAGCATCTCAATTGGCTGTTGAGAGTTTAGCTAAAGCAGTTATAGCACTCTTTGAAGTTCCAACGTGGAGTCATGATCCTTCAGGTCAGTTGAGTAGTTTGCTGGAGCAGATGCCCGATGACATCGTAGACAGCGTGAAAAAACTCGTTGCGTTCGCAAGGGAGATGGCTCCGGAGCATGGGAGATCGAGTTATGGTGAACCGAGTGCGGGGATAGTGCCAGGCGACATATACAAGGAAGAGCATGCTTCAAAAGCATTGGAAGAGGCTAGAAAAGCCAGAGAGACAGCTGAAAGAGTGCTTGAGAGATTTGACATTGGGGAGCTAGTGGGCGAGGCGCAGAGGAGATGAAGGATGTCAATAAAGTACTATAACGGATGTTGCTTAAAGCATCTTTTTAAAAAGTCCTTTCTCCTAAATGCTCCGCTTTTCAATCTTTAAATAAGAAACAGCACCAGTAAAAAGGAAATAATATTTGCGGTATTACCAGTAGCTCCGAAAGTAGATATTTAACCATAGGTTCCTGATTGCCAGAAAAAAACCTCGAAAAATCTTTCAATATATTAGGAGAAATATTTTAGCTTACCCTTGATTTATCATCTACACTTGTTGCATAGGGGGGAGACTTTACTATTATCTTATGACTATGATTTTAAGAAAGTATTATCTGATATGTATTTTATTTTATAGGAATCCATGAAGTAAGGGAGCAGGATGGGCATGAATCTACCAGCGAGGGTATGGGTGCTTGCTGAGTGGCTGTATATCCATATTCACCAGCCCGAGGGATTCGTTGAGCTTTTGCGGCAGCACGATATCGATTATATGAGCGATGTCTACCGCGATTGGAATACCGTCAAGACATGATACACTTTCATGAGCGAGGAGGACTACCGTTTCGCGAGCTTCATGCAATCGGTGCCAAGTTACAAGTATCTAAAAATCCTCGAACATGTGGTTTTCGATTCGGACATCATCAAGACGCAGCGAGACAACTGGAATTACTACAACGAGTTTATCCGGGATTGGTATCCATCGCTGCTTGATTTGCTAAAACTCTCGAAGATTGAGATCGATACGGCCAACAGGAAATTGACTCTAGCCGAAGAGAAGGAAGAGGCAACTACAGAGGACTTTCTGCCGCACCCATTCTACGACCCGTTTCTGGACTACCTGCGCAAGGAGATCAACGAGAGTTACGACGTCGGTCTTTACCTGTCAGTTATGTTCCTAACGCGTAAGGTCATTGAGAGCATTTTCATTCGGGTCGTCGAAGTCGTATTTCCCAAGATTCTGGATGGGCAATACAATGCCGCCAACCACGAGATCTGGTACGATACCAAACGCGGCTCCTATCGAGACTTTGACCGATTGATCGACGTGTTTCGCGACAATGCGGCGGCGTTTCATGAGGATAAGCAACTGATCTTGGAGCTTTGCAGCCTCGTTAGGCCGTTAAAGAACGAGACGAATGTATGCGTACACGCGGATTACAAGATTCCAGATGCAGAGTACGTGAGTCAGTGGCGGATTCCTTATGTTATTAACCTCGCACGCAAGGTATTCAGAAAGTACTGCAATCCTTAGTAAGTTATTTGATGAAGCAACAGTAAAACTTTCTATTTCTCACGGCGGCCCCTTCTTCATCATGCTCGCCTGGAGGAGAACGATAGGCCTTTTTGCGGTTATTAGCAGTTATTCACGTTTACCCTAAAAGAAATCAGCCAGCGTCTTTTGATTTTTCGCTTCTTCTCCCTCCTCCCCTTCCTCACCTTCCTCTTTCACACTGACGGCTTTTCTTGGTTTTATTACTTCGTCACCAACTGCGGCCTCAACCACGCGCTCCTTACCTTTCCTCACCGCTATTGCAAGCGCATCCTGGTATATCCGCTTTGTTTTTTCTTCTCCACCTTCATCGGTATCACTCACTAAAACGGCTATGTGAGGAACCTCCAGCCGCAGCGATGCGGTTATCTCCGCTGCCTTCCTTTCATCCCCA
The DNA here is from genome assembly GCA_014859735.1 of Candidatus Methanophagales archaeon. Lineage (GTDB taxonomy): Archaea > Halobacteriota > Syntropharchaeia > Alkanophagales > Methanospirareceae > ANME-1-THS. The sequence goes on from JACUTR010000043.1 coordinate 6,838, forward strand.
AAAAGAATCGTTAAAAAAGGGAGAATAAAGAATCGAGCATAGCTCAATGGCACTTTGCAATAATTTGCTACTTTTTTCGCTATCTCTTCTCGTATCGGTGCCGATTTTCGCTCTTCGCCACTTCGCTGTTGGCGTTGCCAGGGCGAACGAAAATATTGTTGTTTTCGTCGTTCCCACCCCGCCCTTTTACCCACCTGCATCTCCTGTGCCGAGAGCACGCCGCACGCCATTAAACTGGATGCGTAGCGCCAGAACTTGAAATTCTCTCGCCGTCGTACCCTCCCTAAAAAGATATCCGCCCTGCTCAGGTATCGCAGCCCGTGCAAAAAGCTTTCTTCATCATACCCATAGGAGAAATTCTTATAAATCCACTGTATGCTCTCTTCCGGTGTCTTATCAAGCGCGTAAAGCGATGAAAGAGCTTCTTGCAGCTCGTATCCATCCATACCGAAAATCTTCTTCAATACCTCAAAAATATCCTCCTCAACGTCTCGTTCTCCCGTCGCTATCTCTCCTTCACTTATCCCCTCTAATTTCAAGTCGGACATTGAGAGAGCCTGTAAGTCGTTTATTGCTGATCGCAAATCACCATGCGCATTCTCTATCAACGCGTGCAGTGCCTTACTTTCTATCTCTATCCCCTCAGAACGACTTATTTTTCTGAGTGCGCGAGAAATAATCCGCTCGTCTAATCGTTTGAACTCAATTGTCTTACAACCTCTCAATAAACCTTTCCCCATCTTGTATTTGTCATTGGCCGTGAGGATTAGTGGCTGCGTGCTTCTTTTCACGATCTCGGTTATTGCCTTCGTTCCACCTCGGTCCTCTTTACCATGGAGGTTGTCCGCCTCATCCAGAATGATCAATCTCGTCGTTTGGCTGAACGTAGTGCTCGTGGAAGCAGGCCCGACTATCCTCTTTATCACACCTTCACTTCTCTGGTCCGATGCGTTCAACTCTATCACTTCCCACTCTCTCTCGGAGGCCAGTGCGTATGCCGCGGATGTCTTGCCACAGCCTGCCGGTCCAACGAGAAGAGCAGCTTTCTTCGACTTTGCCTTAAATACTTCCTCACTCCACTCGGTTAACTTTTCTATCGCTTCTTCATTGCCAAGAACATCTCGTAACTTCTTCGGGCGATATTTTTCGGTCCATTCCACGCTGCTTTCTCGCATTGTTGTTATATCATTGTAGTGGCACTTATCTTAATATGTTTTGTTCAGCTCGCAAAAGCGAAAAGTTCTTATTGAAGAAGGAAAAAGCTCAAATTGGAACGATGAGATGAGATGAGCGAGGATAAACAGAGAAGTAAAAAGGAAAAGGCTGCAGAAACTGCATCATCATTGATACAAGACGGTATGATTGTGGGTCTCGGTACAGGGTCTGCAGCAGAGTTTGTGATACGAAAGACAGGCGATCGGATAAAGGACGAAGGGATCGAGGTTTTGGGCGTTCCTACCTCGCTGAGAACCGAAATGATAGCAATAGAATGTGGGATACCGCTTACCTCCCTTTCTGAGCATTCCTCTTTAGACCTCTGCATAGATGGAGCAGATCAAGTTGATGCTCACCTCAATTTGATTAAAGGCGGCTGGGGCTCGCATACGAGGGAGAAGATAGTCTCTTATGCGGCGAAGCGGCTGGTCATCTGTGTTGAAGAAGAGAAGGTGGTAGAGCTGCTTAATAAGCCGGTACCTTTAGAAGTTTTACCCTATGCGGTGAAAATAGTCGAGAAGCAAGTGAAAGAGCTTGGTGGCATGCCGGTTTTAAGGAGTGATAGACTCAGAGGGGGATATTTTATCACGGAGCAGGGGAATCTCATAATAGATGCGGATTTTGGCGTTATCCGGAATCCAAAAGAGGTAAGCATCGCGCTTTCTTCCGTGGTCGGCGCTCTCGAGCATGGGATATTTACCAATGCCTCAGAGGTACATGTAGGGAATGAAAAAGGGGTTAAGGTATTAAAAAGAGATAAATGATATATCTTTATATACTTGTAATACAGTGCCACGTCACATGGTGCAAACACAGACTAGCAAAGCAAGAATGATTCCAATTCGACTGCCTGAGGTTCAGGTTAATAAAATAGATGAAATAGTGGATACGTTCGGGTATAAGTCACGAACTGATTTTATTAGAGAAGCCATTGAGCATTACGTTAAAGAGGTAGAGTTAGTAAAGGTAATTAAAATCAGAGCTATATCAAGAGAAGAAGCCAAAAGTGAGATAAGGGAGTACCTGAAGAGCAGAGACAAAGCGTGGTTAGATGAGATTGCTGATGATCTGAGACTCGATTTTGCATTCGTCGTGGAAATAATAGAGGAATTGGAGAGAGAGGGTTTTGTAAAGGATGTTTGAGGTTAAATGACAATTCTTTATAAAAAGGGTGATGGAGTGGAGGGAGAGGTCTTGGTTGCGTTCTTCCGTAAAATGAAAGGATCCAGTGTCATAGTTGGTTCGGGAAGACATAGACAACAGGGGGTTATATTAATTGGCACGCCAGCGCGGTGTTTTATAAATAAAGAGGTCAGGAGTATGGAGCGAGGGAAGGGTTGAGAGAAAAATGAAGTTGTTGGTGAGCCCGAGAGATGTGGAGGAGGCGAAAGCAGTAATTCGTGGAAACGCTGATATAATAGATGTAAAGAATCCGAAAGAGGGCTCACTGGGCGCTAATTTCCCCTGGATTATAACGGCAATCAAAGAACTGGTGGAAAAAGAGAAAGGAGCGGGGATAAAATTAAGTGCTGCAATAGGTGATTTCGATTATAAGCCGGGGACCGCTTCGTTAGCCGCCTTAGGTGCTGCTTCAGCCGGCGCGGAATACATAAAAGTCGGGCTGTTCAAGCTAAAAACGAGGCAAGAAGCGATGGATTTGCTGACCGGGGTTGTCAAAGCGGTGAAAAGCTTTGATCCTACAAAGAAGGTTGTTGCTGCTTTTTATTCTGATTACAAACGAATAAATTCGCTTTCACCGTTTGAAATCACGGAGATCGGGAAAGAAGTGGATATCGATGTGGCCATGGTGGACACGGGCATCAAAGACGGGCGGTCAACGTTGGAGTTTCTCCGTGAAGAGGAGCTCAAGACGTTCGTTTCGGAATCAAAGGTGCTTGGACTGGAGACTGCACTCGCGGGTTCGTTTACCTTTGAGGATATCCCGGCGATAAAGGAGATAAACCCTGATATACTGGGGGTTAGAGGCATGGTCTGCGGTGGTAACCGAGAAGATCAGGTAAGGCCGGAGTTGGTGAGAGCGTTGAAGCGGATGGTTGAGGTGTGAAGCTATGAGGGTTAAGAGAAGAAGGAAGCCGAAAATTTCTAAAGATGAATTGAGGAGGGTAGCACAGGGGTTAGATAGATTTGGAGAGATGCTCGTGATGATGGGAGAGATAGCGGAGATAGATAAAGAACTGAGAAATTTAGAGAAAGTTATGAGAAAGCTTTTTCTGACTGACCCGCTTGATGTGTTCACGGGAATAGAGGAGGAGTCCGAATTATTAGCTAAAGTAGTCTCCTTTACGACGAAATTGGTAGAGCTTTCTTCGATGATGGAAAAAGACCCTTTTGAAATGTCACCGGCTGAACAGATAGAAGCGGGGAGAAAATTAAAAGAATTTTCAAGTTTGCTTAAGGAGATTGCAGAAGGCATAGGGTAGGAGAACCCCTTCCCGTGGGTGAAATCCTGTTTCTTTCTGAATACTACTGAAGGAATACTACCAGATTTTGGGGATTTGGTACATCGTTGGATTTTGAAATTACGCCGCCAGGCATTGCGTATCACCTTACCACATGCACCGCAGTCGCTTTGAAGGTTGCATAGACTTCATCCCCTTTTTGCAGCCCGAGATTTTCACGTGATTGCTTCGTAATAAGCGCCACGAGCCCGGTATCCATCTTTACCCGTGTTAACGGGCCCATGTCATGCAACTCTTTTATTCTTCCTCTCATAACGTTCCTGGCACTGCTCTCTCCTCGGCTTTCAGATAGAATGATGTCTTCAGGCCTTATGCATACCTTTACCTCACCAGCAGGGTACTCCGAAACGGCAAATATCGTACCGGTATCAACCTCTATCTCTGCAATGCCCTGCTCATTACTTCGAACGACACCACGTACTATATTCTCGACGCCAACAAAATCAGCTATCTCATCGGTTAGCGGCTTATTAAAGATCTCGTAGGGAGTCCCTACCTGCGCTATTCGCCCGTGCATCATCACCGCTATTCTGTCCGCGAGGATCAATGCTTCAGTCTGGTCATGTGTTACATGAACCATGGTAATCCCCAATTCTTCTCTTACCCGCTTTAATTCTTCTCTCAGATAATCTCTCGTTCTGGGGTCTAAAGCTGAGAGAGGCTCGTCCAAAAGTAATATTGCGGGCTCGATGGCAATGGCTCTGGCAATTGCAACCCTTTGCTGCTCCCCACCACTGAGCGTCGAAGGATACCGATGCGCGAGGTGCGATATACTCAGCCGGTCCATTATTTCCTTCACACGCTTTCTATTCGTATCCGGGGATGAAGACTTCTTCAACTTCAAACCGAACACTATGTTCTCTTCAACGGTCAAATGGGGAAAGAGGGAATAATCCTGGTAGATAAAGCCAATATTCCTCTTTTCCGGGGGTAGTTCTGTTACCTCATGCCCGTCTATCCGGACTTCTCCCTTATCAGGAATGTAAAAACCTGCGATTGTCTCAAGAAGTAACGTCTTCCCGGCACCAGTAGGCCCCAGAATAACGAAGTACTCTCCTTTTTTTATCTCAAGGGTTATCTTTTTAAGAGAGAACTCTTTCCAATCCTTGTACAAGCCCTTCACTTCTATCATTTGCTTCTCCGGTGGAGTACCCGCAATACGACAAATATAACCAAACAGATCGAGATCAGCAGGACAGAGATTGGTCGTGATGCGCGAAGCCCAAATGAGGTAAACTTCTCGTATATTAAAATTGGGGCTGAGATGGGGTAGTAGGCAAGGACGAGAACAGCTGAGAACTCGCTTATCGCACGCCCCCAGCTCAGAATCGCACCATTCAACAGGGAAGGGAAAGCAAGTGGGAACGTTATTTCTCTGAAGGTTCGCCAGTGAGATGCGCCCAATGAGCGTGCGACATTCTCTAATCGGGGGTCAACCCCTTTAAACCCTTCTCGCGCGGAATTTACTAAATACGGAAAACTCATGAAGAGCATCGCAACCACGATTCCGGGATACGCATCGGTAATAACAAATCCTAACCGTCGAAGCGGTGCACCGATCAGTCCATACCGCATGAATACGCCGTATAATGCAATTCCAGCAACAATGTGGGGGATCATCAACGGTATATCCACAATACCTTCTATTATGCTCTTACCCCAGAGCTCTTTACGTGCGAGGAAATAAGCCAGCGGAACGCCGAAGAGAAAAGCAATTAATGTGGAAGCCAATGCCATGGAAAGGCTTATCCCTATTGCCTTGAGAACAACCGGGTCCGTTGCAGCCGCAATGAGCCCACCAACGTCTTCTGCTTGCTGATAAAACATGTTCCCGAGCGTAAGAACAACAAAAGCGACAAGAAAGAGCCCTAAAAAGAGTGAGAGGAGGAATATTTTCTCCCGCTTTACCTTTTCTACCGACCACCTTAAAAGCACCTTCATTCTTTCTCTCCTTTCCCTCTTCTCCTTCTCAGTATTAGATATGCGATTCCCACCAAGCCCGCAATGGCACATGGAGCTTCAAAGCCCGGTTCTTCTGGCGTTGGTGTCGATGTGGGTGGTGGCGTTGTGCTCGGAGTTGGCGTGTGCTTCCCAGATTCAAGCAGAACCAAACTCTTCAGTTCTTCAGGTACATTCCCGCTCCCCACTGGCGGCACGATTGGCGGTTGACCCTTATCAGCAAAGATCTTCTGCCCCGATTCGCCGATAACAAATCTCACGAACTCCAGCCCAAGTTCGGGGTTTTCTGCATTCGTTGGTACCGTGATACCATACACAATCGGCTTTCCTGTTTTGGTATTCCCATCCGCGGTTTGCACTTTGACTTTTTTGTAGATGTCCGCATATTCGACCTTGCTCAGATCTATTTCATCCGGCAAATCGACGAAGGAGAGCCCATGCTGGACCGCAACACTCCGGTATACAAAGTAGTAATCAAGTCCACCTGCGTCAACCAATGCGGTGAGGTCTACTTCCTTTGGCCTAATCGTCACCTTCCCGGTATTTGGCTCCAGCTGCTCCGGCGTTTGTATTACATACGTTCCATTCTCCTCGCTTATCGTAATAGCCGTGTTTTTGAGGATCAAATCATCGAATATCTGAGCGTCATTGTAGCGCAGCTCCGCAAGCTGGCATACCATTACCGATCGATAGCCGCAGGGGTCGAGATTCGGATTTGAGAAGCCAAACGTTACGCCGTCTCTCCGAAGAATCTCATACCAGTTCTCAGGCGTGATTTCACGGGCATAATGACTCTTCTCTACGTTATACGCGAGTACGATATCATTCGTTGCGAATCTCACATACCAATCAGCAAACTCGGGGTACATCATGCCGGGTATAAGTGCGTAATCTGCGGATCCAAGCACATCTCCACTCTTTCCGACATCCGTAATCTGCCTTATTGCCGCTACGCTCCCGTGTGACTCCCGTTGCACATCGACAGCGGGGTGTAAAGCCTCGAAATCTCTCTCCGCTTCCTCAAAAGGGACGGATAAGCTACCTGCGTGGAAGACTTTGAGTCGTTGGGGGTCTTCCGCTTTCCCCAGAGGGCCACACAAAGCCACTACGGGTACGCACGCAAGAAGTGCAACCACTATCACCACGAGATTTCTTCTTTCCATCTTATTTTCAGCGCTCCCATCGATATGCACAATTATACCATTCGATATAAAAAGGGTTTCGGTTTTTCCCGGGGAGTGCTCATTAACATTTATAAACACCTATGCCAATTATGTAACTGGGCATAGCGGCCATAGCGACGGGGAAACTCCCGGACTCATTCCGAACCCGGCA
>JACUTR010000138.1 GCA_014859735.1 Candidatus Methanophagales archaeon
AGGAAACGGTCATTATGAAGATCCTGCTTCGCTCCACATTAACACAGAGGCTCTTTGCAGTCTCGTCTCCTGCACCCATTGCATTGACGTCCCATGCCTTCCACATAAGCGGGAAGAAGCAGCCTGCAAGAACAAGAGATATAGGGAGTAGAGCATCCCACGACGCCCTTCCAAGGTCCCCAACCATCCAGAAATAAGCAGCCTTCATCGCTTCTGATTCTGAGAAATACATCAAGAGCGTTGTTGCCGCACTGAAGATGTACATCATGGCAATACCTGCGAGGATCATAGTTTCAGGCGTTGCTCTCCTGAAACGTGTCAATCCGACGATAATGAACGTGGGGATCAATGAGAAGATGAATGCATTTCCGATTATTAAATATTCACCGCCGACGATACCTTTGCTCAAAAGAATGGCGAGAGCAGCGCCAAATCCAGCGCCTGACGCGATGCCTAAGGTAAATGGACTGGCAAGCGGGTTTCTTAAGATACCCTGCGTCATCGTGCCTGCGATCGCGAGTCCTATGCCCGCTAAAATCCCCAGTATGATGCGAGGCAATCGCAAGTTCCAGACGACAATCTCTTTGGTCGTTTCTGGATTGTGAAAGAGGCCACGCCATATTATTGAGTATACCTCGGTGACCGTAATGGGATACGAGCCAAGCGTTGTGGATATACCGGCGATGATAAAAATCATGATGAGGGAAGAGAGAATAAAAGCGATTTTTCTCCCGATAAATCTTTTATACACCTCTCTTATCTCTGATCTCTTTGTTCTCGTTCCCGATAGAGTTTCTGTACGCGCGTTCATTTCATCCCCAAACAGCCTGCAAATCATTCAATACGCTTCGCTCTCGCTCCCGGATAACAATATCATGCACTGCCTGCGGTGTTAAATCCGCGATGGGATAATATCTTCCCCCTGAATAGCGCGCTATCTCTCTGCAATAGCCAAGCTGCAGCTGTATAAATGAGTTCTTGACTACCTCGGTATCAATCACAATCACCTGTATACCCTTAGCTCGTGCCTGCTCCGCGAGTGCTAACAGCTCCATTCTAATATCTGTGGTTCCTCTCGATACATTTGCACGACCGTCGGATATTAACACCAGCACGGGTATCACACCCTCATCCTTCTTCTTCTCTATCATCAGGAGATTCAGTCCTCTTTCCAGACCTGCTGCGAGAGGTGTTCTTCCGCCCGTGGGGAGTTCCTTCAAGCTTTTGTATGCTAAATCCACGCTTGAACAGAGCGGAAGCAAAACATCTGCCTGGTTACCTCGAAACGCAACCATTCCAACCTTGTCTCTCTGCTGGTACGAATCGAGTAATAATGAGAGCACAGCACCTTTTGCACTCTCCATTCTTCGATTCGCACCCATCGAACCCGAGGCATCCACAACAAAGATCGTTGCTGTTGATACTTTCCCTACCCGAATCTTCTCCCGAATATCCTGAGTTTTTATAACGACTGCTGTGGGGCTCCGCCCCACGACCCCGCAAGCCCTGTAAGGGCTTAAATCAGAATCACCCCTTCTCTCTTTCTGGTAGGGTGCCGCAGCTCGTATCGTAGCATCAAGCGCAACATCATTTATTTCTCCCTTTGGGATTCCATAGCGCGCATACTTCCCGTTATTGCGAAGAGAGAGTGTGGGAATCCTCCTTCCGGATATCTTCCTGCGATATCTTCTATCTCTCTTCTGTTTTTGTCTTACTACTCCTGTATCAATCGGGTCGCCTATGTCAAAAACAAACTCCTTTTGTGGTTCTTTTTCTTTTTCAGTGTCCCTGTTGTTAGTATCTTCAGTTTTTGGATTCGAGGGAGTGTGTTCTTGTTCATGTTCGTGCTCTTTCCTTTGCTGGTGTTTATGCTCTTGTTTCTCATCTTTATGCTCCTTTTTCGTGTCTGAGATCATCTCATCGAGTTTCTCGGTATCCAACTGCGGCGGCTCAAAGGGCTTTCTCCGCATCCTGTGCGGGAGTGCTAATTCCATCGCCTCTTTTATGTCCTCGAAAGTGACTTCTTTCCTGCCATCAAATGCTGCGATTGTTTTTGCGGTTCTATCTATAACGATCTCCGCTCTATGTGTCCTTACGCCGAGTTTAATGCAGGTATCAGCGGTTAGTTCCAGTAGATCATCGCTAATCTCCACCTCATTAACAATCTGTTTCGCATGCTCAATTCTCTCTCTCACCTCTTCTTGTTTCTCCTCGAACCGTTCTTTGAATTCAGCAGGATTTTTTTCAAAACTTCCCACAAGCTTCACTATTT
>JACUTR010000139.1 GCA_014859735.1 Candidatus Methanophagales archaeon
GTCTTTACCCTCCTTTTGTATCCTTATCTATTTCCGTTTATTTAAAGGATGTCGCTTAACGTTTCGTGGCTATCTGAAGTTCCCCGAAGGGGAATTTGGGCGGAGGCGATAGCCGAAGCCAGATACGCTCTGTTATACGCCGTGCCCATTATCCTGTCCTCCTCCTGCTTGCATTGAGTATGGTAATTCCTATAATTTCTCCTTTCTCATATCTAATTATGATATCATCATCTGTAAGCTCAGAATCATCCGCATGGCTCGGTTTCTTGAAGTTGATGTATAAAACATCAGCCTCTTTATCGTAAGCTGTCCAAATTCTTGAATATGGCACTTCAAGTATTTCCGGCACGAGATTCAACATTCTTCTTACCTCTACCGCTTCCATATCTCTCGCCTCCTTTCAAGTTGTCTTCTCCGCCTCGTTAAGAAGGCGGTAATCACAAATCCATCTTCTTTACTTAATTCTTTATATATCACCATAATATATTTACCTTTTTCTATTTCCCTTACTGCTATACACTCTCCTGTCTTGCCTTCATAAATCGCCTCTGGCTCCTCCACCGTTTCAAGGACGTCAAAATAATAGCCTGCCAGTTCAGAATGCTCTTCTGTAATATGAAACCATCTCTCTTCTGTTAATCTAATGAGAACATCATTTTTAGACCTGGCTGCATCCATATTCTATCAAAGTCCTTTTGCAAATATTATGATTATTCATAGGCATGGCGTATAACGTTCCCAGCATATACGAAGTTTCGGCGTAGCCGAAATTTGGGCGAACGGAGTGAGCCGTATATGCTGTGTTAGGCGACGTGGCATATTCTTTATAAAGGAATATCATATTTTCCTCCTCCTTTTCTTTCGATTTGAAGGGTTTTATTCGTCTCCTGATTAATTGGTCGTGTCCCAATTTCACAGAAGAGTATATATGTGTTGTACTTCCATAGGAAATGTTAAGGGATTGGCGAAATGGGAGAAGTGAACTTAGACGAATTCTTTTGTCCAAACGAGGCGTGCCCGGATCACGGAAAGAAAGGGAAGGGGAATATCAGGCTAAAGGAATACTATGGCAAGCAGGATACTGCGCTACTCAGATGCAAGACATGTAAGAAGACTTTCAGTGAGAACAGGGGCACACCGTTTTTCGGGCTGCACACGCCAAAGGAAACGATCTTACGGTCAATGGCAATGCTTGTAGAAAAGGGCAGCATAAGGGGCACAGCGAGGGCAATGGGTGCAGACAAAGACAGTGTAGCCCTATGGCTCAAAAGAGCTGGGGAACACTGCGAAGAAGTCACGGACTATCTACTTCGGGATCTGAATCTCTCGCAGGTTCAAATAGACGAGATTTGGACATTTATAAAAAAAGGACAAAAATCTGAAGCCCGATGATCCTGACGTAGTAGGTACAAAATGGATTTTGGTTGCTCAAGAAGCGAAAACAAAGCTTGTTACCAGCCATCATGTCGGCGGGCGTGCCCTTGAAGACGCGGTTGAATTGCTCACTGATATGGAAAACAGGCGAGATAAGAGCACAGAGCTTCCGGTTTTTACCAGTGACGACTGGGACGCATACAAAAACGCACTGGTCGAGGTCTACGGCGTTGAAGAGCAGCCAGAATACAAGGGACGGGGAAGACCACCCAATCCAAAGAAGGTGCCACCGCCAGACCTGAGATATGCGCAGGTCGTTAAGCATCGTGAGGGGGATGAGGTTGCAGATATCAAGAAGAGAGTTGTATTTGGAGACGAGGAAGAAGTGCTCAGTGTGCTCAAATTGGATGGAAACAGCATTAACACGTCTTACATAGAGCGAAACAATCTCACCGTCAGAAATGGCGTGAGTAGACTGATCAGGAAGACGATCGATTTCTCGAAATGTTTAAACCCGCTGATAATGCATGTGTGCTTGTTCTTTGCATGGTTCAACCTCGTTAAACCTCACGATGCACTAAAAATCGAAATTGCGGATAGTAGACGGCGTTGGAAACAAAGAACACCCGCAATGGCTGCTAACCTCACAGACCACATCTGGACATTAGAAGAGTTGTTCATGTTTAAACCACCCCCGTAGCAGGTGAATATCGGGAATATGCAGGGGTGCGATAGGTCTGTTTAGCGTAAGCTATCCTATTTTTCAATCCGTTTGCCAGAACATACACATGCATTTTATATTGTTTAAGTGGCATTATAAAATTTGCGTAGCATACTCTGTTACATCTTCACTTTCAAGTCGATAAAAGGGGGACACGACC
>JACUTR010000044.1 GCA_014859735.1 Candidatus Methanophagales archaeon
GACCCGGCAACCGGTGCGGTAAGATCAACCACAACCTTAACTGTTGCTGGCGCAACATTGAGGATCCCAGAAGGCACTATCATAAAAGATGCAGAAGGTAACCCACTCGCAACTTCGATTACTATGCTGCATATACCAACGACCGCAGCGAGAGTTGGTGCGATTGCTGCGTACGAGTTCGGGCCGAGTGGCATAACGTTCGTGCCGCCAATTGACCTTGTGATTACGTACGATCCGGCCGATATACCAGCAGGATTCAGTGAATCTGATCTCGTGATCAGGATGTGGGATGGCACTGCATGGATTGACCTTGCTACGACCGTAAATACCGTAACGCACACGGCGACCGCAAAGGTCTCGCACTTCACGATATTCGCGCTCTTCGCAACACCACCAGTAGCGCCGCCACCACCAACACCAACACCAGTACCACCGGTAACGCCAACGCCTACGCCAACACCGCCAGTAGCACCGCCAGTAAAGCTGCCATGGCCACTTATCATCGGTATTATCATTGCGGTGATTGTCATCATCGGTGCAGTGGCATACCTCTACACGAAGAAGAAAGCGTAAGCATAGGCATTGATAGAGTAAGTAACGCAAAGTTGAAAACAAAAAATTTGTAGGGGATGGTTTTTTATTCCCCTTTTTTTAATTATTTTAATATTTGACGATAATGGTATAAATGTAAAAGTTTTGTATGAAGAGGGGATTGACAGTTAAATGACTACGGTAACAAAAAAGGGCAGAGTATTAGAATTAGATATAGCCAAAGAGGATATATATAGCATACATAAAACGATAACATCTGAGATAGCATTCTATGAAGAGGTTTTAGCAAAATTCAGAATGAAATATGGTGACCTCGCGGAGTTCGAAGCGAAATTAGCAAATGCCGAACTGCCAGAACACCCATATTGGGAGGAATCTATCGAATATAGAAATGCATACGAGGAGTTAGAGAATTTAAAAAAGATGAAAGGTGTATTTGAGTGGATACTGAAATCATTAACGCATCGAGAACATTCCTCAGGGAATGCGAATTCGCAGTCTTTGCCCAGAACCTGAAAACAAAGATCAGAATCGTTCTTAAAGGCGATTACTTCCTTGATATGTACTACAACAAAACGATGGGAAAGTATGCATATACGCTGATAAAGGAGAATAAGAGAATTATTGGCTGGGACAATGCACCTCATCATAAAGGACTCGATAATTTCCCTCATCATTTTCACACTGCCGATGGTCAAACTATTCCCTCGAAATTAAAAGGAAATCCCGAAGCTGACGTTTATATTGTTATAGAGGAGATAAACAAATTTTACGCTATAACACGCAGTTAGGATAACGCCACCCGACTCGCTTACGTCGGTTACGCATACGACTTCGGACCAACAGGTTCTACGTTCAGCGAACCCGTAGAAATTTCCATAACCTTTGATCCCGCTAAGTTTGAAGGAAAAACACCGGTGATGTACGTCCACGAAGCAGGCGCATGGAAGGCACTTGATACAACGGGAACTCACTTCTCTACATTCGTGTTGTTCGCAGCTCCACCAGTAGCGCCACCACCTACACCGACACCAACTCCGCCACCGGTCGTAACACCAACACCAACACCACCAGTCATTGTTCCACCACCAGTAATACCATGGGCTTTGATTATCGGCATCGTCATCGCTATGATAATCGTAGGTGCAGCAGCGTATTACATCTACACGAAGAAGAAAACGTGACTGAAACCAAGTCGGAAAAAGCAAAACAAAACAAAAAATGTTAAAAATTTTGGGGAACATTTTTATCCCCTCTTCTTATTTATTATTTTATTGTAATTTTATTTACCTATCCTTAAGGTGGGTTTTGATAGATGAAAAGGGCAAACGTCAAGATAAAAGGCAATGTGCAGATGGCGGGATTCCGAACATTCATTAAGAATATCGCAGATTCGTTTAATATAAAGGGCATTGCCGAGAATCTTGAAGATGGAAGTGTAGAGTATGGAGAGTATAAAGGTGAGTTCACATCTTTTGAGAGAAGTGGCGGAGATGTTCCACAAAAGGCAACACTTGATGACCTACTTGGTGTGCTGAAAAGTTTTGATTCAAAAGCAGAGAGGTTGGTTTCAATTCTAAGTGATACGAACGTAACGCTTAAAAGCGTAAAAGAAGATACATCAAGCATAAAAGAAGATACTAAGCTAATCTCGGGGATAAAGGAAAACACAGAGAAGATGCTTGAGAAGCAAGATGATACCATAGCAGAGATAAGAGCATTAAGTCAACCCTTTTCTTTTAGAAAGAAAAGCGTTGGCGGAAAAGAAAAAAATCTTTAAATTAAAAAATTTCTTTGGTAAAGCTTTCTTTTCTAAAGAAAGGTTTGAGAATAAGTTTGCTAAAATAGAACACGAGATAGCGGCGATAAAGGCTAAAATCGGAATGGCTTGATGTAAAGTGTGCTTTTTCGCTGAAGACGTGGTGTAATCTCGTTTCACAAAGTATGTTTTTTAAAATAAATGACTTTTTCTTAATACGCATACGACTTCGGACCTGCGGGTGCAACGTTCAGCAAACCTGTAGAAATCTCCATTACCTTTGACCCCGCTAAGTTTGAAGGAAAAACACCGGTTATATACGTCTACGAAGCAGGCACATGGAAGGCACTTGATACCACGGTCGTTGGTAATAAAGCAACCGCAAAGGTAACCCACTTCTCTACGTTCGTGCTGTTCGCAGTTGAAAAGGTAGAAGTAACACCAACGCCGACACCAACTGCTACGCCTACAGCGCCGCCAACAGTGGCACCTTCGCCAAGTCCGACAGCAACACCTACGCCAAAACAACCGGGCTTCGAAGCAGTGTTTGCTATTGCTGGATTATTAGCAGTCGCTTATATAGTGCTGAGAAGAAGAAGATAAAACAAAAGGGGATTTTATTTTTTCCCCCTTACACTTTTTTATCGATTGTTTTTTATGTTCGTCATAATGTCAAAAGCGTCATCAAACTCCTCAAGGTATCAGCATTATCTTGGTATCTTTAAGAGTTTCCCACCATCTCTGCAAGATCGTTGGGAAGGCTTTGTTAACTTTGTATAAATACTGGAACTCGTCTATCACAATAACAATTCGGCTATTGGATATGGAATTCAGGAATTCAAAGAAATCATCCCAAAGATAAACCTCACTACACTACAGAACCCCATGAAAGATCTGCGTTCGGAGTTCTCTTGTCCTCAGAGTTTGATGATTTGAATGCGATCACGTCCCCGCACCGGACACCTGCTTTACCAGTCTAAGGCCTGATCTAGATCTGCTATGATGTCTTCTGAATCTTCTACGCCTACCGATAGCCGCACCATATCATCGGTTATCCCTACCTTCATCCTCACGTCTCTGGATATACTCGCGTGGGTCATCGATGCGGGATGTTGAATTAAGGTATCAACAGAACCGAGGCTCACTGCAAGAGAGCAGAGCTCAACGCGGTTCATGAGTTTGCGGCCGGCTTCTATGCCCCCCTTAATTCCAAACGAGATCATACCACTAAAACCGCTCATCTGCTTCTTTGCGATATCGTGCTGCGGATGGCTTGGCAATCCCGGATATCTGACCCACTCGATTTTCGGATGGGCCTCCAGGAACTGAGCGACCTCCATCGCATTGCTCGCATGCTTTTCCATTCTGAGATGCAGTGTCTTCAAACCACGGATACACAACCACGCTTCATAGGGGCCCAATGTCGCTCCAATATTATTGACAACAGACCTCATGCTCCTCACCAATTCTCTTCTTCCGATAACAACGCCTCCTAAAAGATCAGCATGGCCGCCAATGTATTTTGTACCACTATGAAGAACGACGTCCGCACCGAAGGTTAACGGTCTCTGAAAGTAAGGTGTTGCAAAGGTGTTGTCGACAACGGAAAGAGCACCGATCTCTCTGGCCATCTTCGATATCTCCGCGATATCACAGATGGTCATGGTGGGGTTTGCGGGCGTCTCTAAGAAGACCAGTTTCGTATTTCTCTTTACGTTCTTCTTCACTTCTTCGAGATCGGACGTATCGACGAAACTGACCTCTATGCCGAATTTGGTTAGAATTGACGAGAACAAGCTATATGTGGAGCTGTAGACTACATCGTTCGATACGAGATGATCCCCCTTTTCTAACTGAGAAAGAGCAACCGCGGCTATTGCAGCCATGCCAGAAGCGAAGGTTTGACCTGTCTCGCCACCTTCAAGAATAGCCATCTTCTGCACAAAAACGGCGTGCGTGGGCGTGTTTGGCGCTGCGCGGATATAGGTATATCCACCCTCTTTACCACTGAACCGTGCTGCTGCCTGCTCAGCACTCTCAAATACAAAGGTCGATGTTTGATATATCGGCGTTGTATGCGCTCCGTACAGAGGATCTGGTGCTTCTCCAGCATGAACACAGAGAGTACCAACTTTCAGCTCCTTTTTCATCGCCTGGACCTCCAAGGGTAATTTATTTAGTTTTATGCTTTTGAGAAAGAAAGAGAGAGTAATAAATAAGGGGATATCTTCTCTTCGGTTCTTTTCAAATGCTCTTTCCCGGTAGGGGCAGTTAATAATGGGACCAGGAAGAAAGAGAACCACTGTCTGACCTGGATTATGAGTCCGCGACCTTCGCTTTTCATATCCCCAGTTCCTCCCGTGTTCGTTTCCAACTCTTCTTAAACTCTCCTCTTTCACTGGCTTTCCCCCTCAACATGGAGATATTGTACCTTGCGGATATCAGTTGTTGGAGGGTCGCGAAAAAATCGGCATGTAATCGATCACCTTCCTTTTTACAGTATGCTTCGCATCTCATAAAGTGATCCAATAGTTCTTGAGTTTTGTCTCCTCCTCCTCCTCTTCCCTCCATCAGGTCGAGCACAAGATACAGACAATAATCCAGACAATCGGCTAATAATCTTCCTTTATGAGGATTCACCCGCCCAGAGTCTACATACCCCCTATAAATCTCCTTCTGTAACCGCACGATATGCTTCGTCAGTTCCAAAAGATTTACTTCATCCATTCGTCATCATTTCGGTTTACCAAATTCCTGATCGAGCACTTCTTTGAACAGGGCAGCGAAATGATGGAGTCTCTTCTCTTTGCAATGTCGGTATTTATCGTCTAAATCTCGTTTCGCCTCCTCGACAATTCTCTCAAAGACCGCGGGATCACGTATATCGACACCCCTATCGTCATAGTAAATCAAAAGCGTTTTTAAATGAACTTCGGGGTACTGTTTAGTTCCCATATAGTAGGCGGTATATCTGATTTCTAAGCAATTAGATGACGGATCGATCTCAATGACTTCCAAATCTTCATAACATAATTTCTGGAGTTGTTCAGCTAATATTTCTTTATATTCCGCCCTAAAATGTTCATCCGTTTTTATTCTTTCCAGGATATCCTCTGGTAATACAGAAAGATCGTAAGGGATTTTACATTGTATTTTCACGCCCTTATAAACTTCCTTCGATATTATTTCGTCCAAAAGTTCACGCAGTTGCATGCTAATCTTCCTCCATTCATTTCATCAAAGCGTGCTCACTAATTAATTGCATCGGCTTCTCGGCAAGCAGCTCAACTGTCCCAACAAGCATGTATGCCTCGTTTAATAAACGAGCTTCGCTTTTCATGCCTGTTTTTATCCCGGGTGATTTATAAACTTTTCTCTTTTGAACGAGTTCTATCAAGTTTGAAATCACAAAAGCTAAACTAAAGATGCCAGACCTATTGACGCATTTTATTCCCACTCAGGCATGCTCTCTTTCTTCAAACAAATCCTCTATCGCGGCGATATAGGTTGAATTGAGATAATCAAGCGCATTTGTTCAAATCGCGTTTCATACACTTTTTCTTTTGTACAAAACACTTTCTTTTAAAAAGAACCTGTGCTAAGAAAATAATTCTTTTGGTAAAGCTTTTCTTTAAGCCCTTACAGGGCTTGCGGGTAAGCCCCTCCTGGGCTTGCGGGGGCACGGGCAGAGCCCGTGATGGGGCGGAGCCCCACATAAGAAAAGGTTTGTGCTAAAAGAAAAACTAATAAGTTCTTTTTTACCCGAGAAGAAATAGGCAGATAAGAATATGAACTGTGCAGGCTGTGAAGAGAAAGCGTGCTCCAAAGGCAAGGACTGCACTGAGATCACAGAGGCGACCAAAGAGGTATACAAAGGTGATGTGATATTCTCTCTCGATACTTCGATGTGTCTTCAGTCTGTTGCAAGGTATGCGGGATTGACAAATCATATTTTGAATTGGAACGTCTTCAAACTTTAGGAAAGTTTGATCAAAATGCTTCGCTTAAGGATAGAGAGATAGATAACGGGGCAGTGGAGGATGCGGAGGTAGAAACAGAAGTAGAGGCGATGTGTAATCCAATAGGGCAAGCAATGGTCTTCAACAAAGAAAAGACAGACTTAAACATCATTCTGGGGTTGTGTATAGGACACGACATACTGTTGACACAATATTCTGAGGCACCAGTAACTACACTTGCTGTAAAAGACCGCGTTCTCGCTCATAACCCGCTTGGAGCGATATATTCCAGGTATCATCTGGAGAAAATAAGAGAGTAGAATGGTCAAAATGGAGATAAACTTTAATGGCGCCAGTGCTTTCTGACGATATACAGGGTGATAAAATGGAAAGTCACGAGATAATTGAGATAAGCGAGTTTGCAAAACTTGACCTGCGGATTGGAAGGATAGTAAATGCGGAAAGAATCGAGGGGAGCAAGAAGTTAATCACGCTCAATGTAGACGTTGGGAATGAGATGAGGCAGCTTGTCGCGGGGATTGCGGAAGAATATACGCCCGAGAAGTTGATTGGCAAACTCGTTCCGGTTTTAGTGAATCTGAAGCCTGCAAAGCTCATGGGTGTCGAAAGTCGGGGCATGATATTAGCAGGAGAGGTCAACGGAAAACCGATTTTACTGCATCCGGATAAAGAAGTGCCCGCAGGCAGCAGGATCCACTGATTAAAAATGGATTGGGAACATCCGCTGGGAAAAGAGGAGCTTGAGGATATCTTGTACGGGCATCGAATGGCAGAGTGGCAGCACGTAAGACCATTAGCGCACGGGATAGTCTATTATGACCCAATGACAAAAATAGCATACTCGCATACGGATTATCTCCCGGAAAGCGTCCGCGGAAGACTGCGACAAAAGCAGGCTTTTGAATCTCACAGCCAACGAGCATACTTCATTCTTGAAAACAACACGCTCACTGAATACAAGGGTCTTACCTGGCCATACAGCGATGAGATAGTGCCTGCAAGTGGTCAACCTCGAGGTTTGCTGGTAAAGGAGCATGGCGAGCGAGAGGCACGAGCGTTAACCGATATTGCTAAAAGAGGAGGCAAGGTCAAGGCTGAATATCACAATGCCGGGATTGCGTTACTGAAAAGGGAGAGCCCATCAAAGATAGAGGTAAAACCGCTGACTGCTGAGGATGAGAAACATGAAAAAGGTTCAGATGGTGAAATTATCCATTATGGTGTTCTCAAGAGATGGGGTGACGATTATCTCCCATTTATCAGGCTCGATCTCTTCCAAATAGTCCACCAGCTTGCCATAATGGAGGAAATTGACTATATTGAGCTATTGTCTAATAGTATGAAGAGATTAAGCTGGGTATTGAGAACAGCCCATGAGCTTGGAATTTACCACTGCTTCACTCATCCCGGAAATGTAGATGCTCATGGTAACCTGATAGACTATGAACATGCGATATACCGAGATGAGATCGCGGCGATAAGAGAAAGCATAAAAACGAAGTCAGAGGATGTAAAGCTCTTGAGTGAAGAGTGCTTGCGATTCCGGGACATAGACCTCTTCTTTGGGGGCACGCGCGAGGTCCTGAGGAGATGCCAGGAACGCTTTAAACTCACTCGTGAGGATTTGATGCTGAAGATAAGGTTCTTGAGGGAAAATATCGAATTGTCGGTTGGGATTCCCGTTTTTGAGCTCCTGGCTCATTTGAACATCGGATTTTACGAAGATACGTTAAAGAAACTTTATAGCAAAGACCAAGAGAGGATAATCGAAGCATTTATTGATGCGTATTGTCCTACGAATAAAAGAGGCGTGCTAACGAAGGAGGTCTTTTCTACACTTGCCCGGGAAGGGGAATGGACTGAAGAGGTCAGTGGATTCATTGCCAATCCTGAAAATCAAAAAGAGATACCTGCCAGACAGATACCCAGCGAGTTCATATTGGAGTTATGGAATAACCCGCCACTCAAAGCCCGAGCTGAAAAAACTGAACGATCTCAGAATGGAAGAATTTATCGGTGCTGAATACGAGCACTAAAAGTGGAGGTTAATCAGGGATCATGCCGAAGTGGGGGATTCATGATAAATGGGCAGAGCGAATGGGACTACCCAAAGAAGTTGCGACTTTTGTCAACCATTTAAGTGACTTCCCGGATCAGAGTCAGGAGTTCAGGGATTTCTGCGAGCACGAGGGAGAAGATATAATCGCACAATTAGTACGTACACGCGATTTTGGCATGATAATGAAGATTCCGAAGTATCTGCAGTTAGTGTTTATGCGCCACAAGGGAAGTGATTATGTAACGGCATGGTACTTGCATTATGTGCTGGATTATATACGAATGGCACCGGCACTTACCGCTGAGGCGATACTCAAAAGAACGGAAGACCGATTTGAGCCGTGTCAAGAGTTAGAACTCGTAAAACAATTTGTAACGGAAAACGCAGCAGAGATAGTACGTGATTGTAGGGAGTAAGCCTCACTAATATACACTCTTTATCTATCTGCGATCCACGATTCGCTTCGGGCGACCTTTAACACGGTACAGTTCCAAGCCTCCGGGGCCAGTAAAGTTGAAGATGATCTTAAACGTGTTCTCGGCGTACGCCTCAGCCAGACGCGGCTTATACTGGAAGAATGCTTTGAGGAAGTTCTCCTCGACTATATTCTGACCGCACTTCTCGGGATCAAGACATTCCACGCTCACTCGCATCGTCGTCTCGCCTTCATCGTCTCCCCCATAGAGGAACGCCTCGTACTCACCAGTCAGGTATTCCATGTTCACACGCTGGAAGACTCCACGCTCTATATCCACGCGGTTGAAGGGCGTCTCTGCGACCCAGAACGTCTCAGCTTCACGCTGCGGGTTCATAATCCTCACGTGCGTTCGACCGCAGGGGCATTTGTCTCGAGTAAGAACAACGGTTGTATCCTCAGTATCGTAATTGAGGAGGAGGGTGCCGCACTTTCCGCCTACCGGTAAGAGTGTCGTGAGCACTATCCGTCCACATTCACCATCGGGTACGAAGTCTTTCAGCTTCGGGTCGTAGACATCCAGATGCACAGAATCTTCAGGTACATGGAGTCCGCTCAGGTTAGTGCACTCGCCGCACATAGTCCCCTCCGTGCTACCGTAGGTGTTATAGACGTTACACCCCCACAGTTCGGCAAGGTACTGCCGGGACTCCTCGGCGAAGCTCTCACCGCCGACAACCAGACGCTCGACACTCGACTCGGATGGCGAGATGTTCTCCGCGGACATTCGCCGTGCAAGCCGCAGGAGTTTGAAGACGCTGCCCACCAATCCCGTCGGCCTATAGGATTTTATAATGCGAATAGGGAACGTACACTTGCCTTCCGGGATGATCGCCATACCCATCTTTTCCGCAGCGAGCGTCATCGTGTTCGCACCCACATTCATCCCGTAGGAGGCGCAGACCACCACACGGTCACCCGGTCCAAAGCCCTGTGAGGTGAAGATCCGCGCGTATTTCTCAGCGTATCGCTGCCAGTCCTCCCAGGTAAGAAAGAAAGCTTTAGGGGTTCCACTTGTCCCGCTCGTCTCGTGGAGTGTAAAGACATCGTTCCAGTTAACGCTCTTGAATTCGAAGTCTGCAGTCTCAGGAGGCTGATGCTCTCTGATCATCTGGCCTGATATTATGGGCAGTTCCAGCAGGTCTTCGTGTGAGCGGATTTCATTCGCGTTTATGCCATGCTCATGGAACCACTTCCGGTAGAACGGCGAATGTTCAGTAGCGTAGGCGACCGTATAGTGTATGCGTTCGTCGACGAGCGCATCGAGGTCCCCTCGCTCCATTCTTTCTATCGCGCCGTTAAAGAACGATTGCCCCCTCATCATTTTCTTTAAGTTAAGATATGATAATATGGTGGAGCATTTTATCTTTTGAATTCTACGTACGTAACAAGAAGTAAAAGTGATAACGTTACGCTTTGATAAAGGCACACTCGTTGTGAAGAGCACCTTCAAACTGCCGCATACCGTCTGGGATACGAGATCGGGCTGTTATCGATGCGTGCCGCTCTTCTACAAGGATTTAATAGAGTATCTCAAGCTTTCCGGGCTCGAGTACGAAGATACCGCTCTGGATCTTCTGCCTATGCCAGAGTTAACCTGCACGGTAACCTTGCGCGATTATCAACAAGATGCTCTGCATAGATGGCTCCAAACACGGAACGGCGTTTTGGTCCTACCTACCGGTGCGGGCAAGACAGTGATAGGAATAAAGGCAATCTCAGCGCTGAATGTTCCCACCCTGGTTGTCGTGCCAACGCTTGAACTGGTCAAGCAGTGGACACGTGAACTCGAGGATAAATTTGGGATTGAAATTGGCACTTATAGTGGCGAAGCGCACCTATTAAAGCCGATAACCGTAGCAACCTATGATACCGCGTATTTGAGAGCGGAAGAGCTTGGGAACCGGTTCCTGTTCTTACTCTTCGATGAGGTGCACCACCTGCCATCACCGGGATACGCGAACATAGCCGAGATGTTTATCGCTCCGTACCGGCTGGGATTAACCGCAACGTACGAACGAGAAGATGGGCGCCATAACGATCTCGAACGACTGGTTGGCGGAAAGGTTTACGAAATCGGGATCGACAAGCTAAGAGGAACGCATTTAGCCGAATATACAACGAGGAAGATCGTTACTGATTTAACCGAGGATGAACGGCAGGAGTACGAGAAACAGTACGCGGTCTTCACCGATTTCTTGAAAGAGAAGCACATTATCCTGAAATCACCCAAAGATTTCCGATTGCTCGTTATGCGGAGTGGTCGTGACCCAAAAGCGAGGGAGGCGTTGCTCGCAAGGAACAGAGCACGGCATATCGCGTTAAACTCGCAATCGAAGTTAGAAGCCCTTTCTGAAATAGTAGAGAACCATTTTGGTGACCGGATGATTATATTTACCGAGCATAATTCGTTAGTCTATGCAATCTCCAGGGAGTTCCTCATACCGGCGATCACGCATACCACACCGAAAGAGGAGCGTGCGGAAATCCTGGATAATTTCCGAACGGGGAAGTATACGAGTATAGTGACATCCAAGGTCCTGGAAGAGGGCATTGACGTGCCAGAAGCATCGGTTGGTGTTATTTTAAGTGGAAGCGGGAGTAAGCGGGAATATAAGCAGCGATTAGGGCGGATATTAAGAAAAAAGGAAGGAAAGCTGGCTATTCTCTACGAGATTGTATCAAAAGGGACAACTGAGATCGGGATCGCGCGGAGGCGCAAACATGTTACCAAGTGAACTGCTCATCACACGGACGAAAAAGGACAGGATTTATCCTGATTTTGTACCGCTTGATGAGGAGCATCTGGGATTGGCTGATGAGCTTATAGGCGTTTATAAAAATCTTATTGGCAGGAAGAAGAGCGAAATCGATGAAATAGTGGAGGAGCTTGAAGAGGGCTTGAACTTCAAACGTGTGCGGAGTTTGAGAACGTTGCTGGAGCGACGATGCACGTTTACCTCGAAGTATATCGTTGAACCAGTCCTGGCACGGAGGGCCGTTTTCGAAGAAGCAAGCAGCCGAGGAATCACGAATATAAACGAACGAGCAGCTGTTATTGCAACGGTTGCAGATACTCTAAACATTTCGGTTGTAGATTTAGAGCAGTCATTATGGGCAGACCAGGAGTCTGAGGTGATATTAGAGGAATTTAAGCCGTTGAATCCTGACGAGCTGGTGAAGTGGTATAACCTCTCACTTGCACAAACGCTGCTATTCAAGTCAACCGGTATGACCATTGCCGTCACGTCGAGGGCGCCCGAGATTTTCAGGGCGATCAAGTATCTCGGGCTGATGTATCTACAGGAGGAGGGAAATAAGGTACGGATTGAAGGTGCGTCGTCGTTATTAAAGCTGAGTGAGAAGTACGGCACCGCGCTCGCGAAGCTTTTGCCATCTATTGTCCGAAGTGAGAGCTGGCAACTAGATGCCGAGATCGTTATTCGTCGTGATACCACGCCGCGGATCTATCATTTCATCATGGACAGCCGAGATAGGCATTTAGTGACTGGCGACGAGGGAATGAGTGAACAGATAAAAGAGACTTTTGACAGCAGCGTTGAGCAGAAATTTTATAACGAGTTCGTCTCGTTACCGACAGCGAAGAACTGGGAGCTCATCAGAGAGCCGGACGTAATCTTCACGCGCAACGGCGTCTTCATACCGGATTTCAAATTTCAGCATAGAGAACTGCAAATAGAAACCTATTTCGAGATCGTCGGGTTCTGGACTGATGAGTATCTAAAAAAGAAGTTGAGAAAACTCCGAGCGTTACCGATTAGAGTATTGGTGGCAATCGATCAGAATCTCGCGTGTTTCAATGCCGCACAGTTCGATTTAGGTCACGATCAACCGGTGATACGGTACACGAAGAAGGTGCCGATTGGTGAGGTTATCAGGTATTTAGCGGCGATTGAGCAAGAGGCGGTCAAGAAACAGGTTGAACAGTTAAAGGGAACGGAGATTGTGCTCGATGGGGATATTATACCGCTAAAAAAGCTCGCTGAAAGATACGGGATGAGTCAGGAGGCCGTGCGCGCTTCATTGAAAAATCCGGACTACGTGGTGTTCAAGGATGTTGTAGTCAAAAAAGAGCTGCTCAGCAAACTAAAAGAGAAATTAACGGCTGTGGAGAGGTATGCAGAGGCGCGTGACATTATTGAGGAGAAAGGGCTAAAGAACGCAGACGAGGTGCTGGCGCACCTCGGATACAAAGTAAAGTGGAAGGGGTTGGATGTCAACGAGGCATCTATTGTATCCGTCGAGCGTTAATTTCGGTCTGATTGAACGTTTGCTAAGCCTTCGTATCCGATATGCCAAAGATAAATATCGAAGACTCTGTCCTTGAACCATTGCTCCGCTGAAATTTTTTAAATATAGTCTTCAGTTGCTATAATCGGATTTATAGTATAAGCACTCATCTTATACAGTTTTTTGCAAGCCCGCTCAATGCCTTCTAAGTTACTTTCGTATTCCTTTTTCCATCTAATACAAAAATCCTCATAATTTCCCGTTTCCGCTTTTAAGGCGTATTTGGTCAGGCTATCGTAAATAAGAATCGGGTGTCTAACCTTTAGCCACAGAAATTTCGTCGTCAATGACAAAACCTCTCGCCCATGGTAGATTTTAGATATAGCTTCTTGTGCGCCATTGACTACATTAATCACCTCTGATTCTTTAAGGGGATGAGTGACTTTATCGATAATATCTAAAACGGGCTGATATCTTATCATTCCCTTTTTTGTGTCGCCAGTTTTTGGCAGGTTTCTTGCGACCTTATAAAATGCTGCCGCTTCCTTAAGAATTTC
>JACUTR010000140.1 GCA_014859735.1 Candidatus Methanophagales archaeon
GTTAATTAAGCATTGGGGAGATACGTATAGTATAGGTCATATGGCACTATTTGGATTTGTATATTCGTTACCCTGCCTGAAAACGACAACCCCGAAACCCCGAAGCGGCTCTGAAAGAAGCTTTGCTTGCATAGCTTAAACATGTTAAAAAGTCAACACTTACCAGAAATATATCTCTGAACCAAAAAGACCTTAAAGGTCAAATAAATATATTGCATCGCCGTTCACATTCCATAAGACTTTGTTCTTTGATAAAGGGTAAATAATCTTTATATGGAATTAGAAATATAGGCAAATAAAGGGGTATACATGGCACAATTAGGTGGAACACCAGTCTTGATATTAAGAGAAGGGAGCGAGCGAACAAGAGGAAAGGATGCGCAGAGCAGGAACATTCTGGCAGCGAAGACTGTTGCAAATGCGGTGAGGACTACGCTTGGACCGAAGGGAATGGACAAGATGTTGGTGGATTCGATGGGCGATGTAGTCATAACAAACGACGGAGCCACGATATTGAAAGCGATGGATATAGAGCACCCAGCGGCTAAGATGATGGTCGAAATAGCGAAGACGCAGGATGAAGAGGTTGGAGATGGTACAACGACCGCAGTGGTCATCGCAGGGGAGTTACTAAAGCGCGCGGAGGATCTCATGTCATGGAACAGGGAGTACATCCAACGTTGATCGCAACCGGGTATAGATTAGCGGCTGATAGAGCGCATGAAATGTTAAAGGATATAGCATTCGATGTCAAGCGAGATGATACAAAAACCTTAAAGAAGATAGCAATGACGTCTATGACCGGAAAAGGTGCAGGGGTTGCAAAAGAGCTCTTGGCCGACCTCGCAGTAGATGCGGTGAAAACAATTGCGGAAAAGGGCGTGATGAAGATAGACCGGGACCACGTAAAGCTGGAGAAAAAAATGGGCGGTAGCACAGAAGATACAAGGTTGATAAAAGGCATGGTAATAGATAAAGAGCGCGTGCATCCCGGAATGCCGAAGAGCGTGAAGAATGCACGGATAGCACTGATAAATTCGGCATTGGAGATCGAGAAGAGAGAAGACCGAAGTGGATGCAAAAATAGAGATTACCGCACCAGAACAGTTAAAATCATTCCTGGAAGAAGAGGAGAAAATGCTCAAGGACATGGTGGCGAAGGTGGAAGCGAGTGGTGCCAATGTGCTCTTCTGCCAGAAAGGGATAGATGACCTGGCACAGCATTATCTTGCGAAAAAAGGTATCTTAGCGGTGAGAAGAGTGAAAGAAAGCGATATGAAGAAGTTGGCGAGTGCAACTGGAGGGAAGATATTGATGAGCTTGGAGGAAGTCAGACCTGAGGACCTTGGATATGCAGGGCTGGTTGAAGAAAGGAAGATCGGCGGTGAGGAGATGATATTCGTGGAGGAGTGCAAGAATCCGAAAGCGGTATCCATACTGCTACGAGGAGGAACAGAGCACGTCGTGGATGAGTTGGAGCGGGGGATGCATGACGCACTGAGAGTGGTGGGTGTTGCAATGGAGGATGGCAAGTACGTAGCAGGAGGAGGAGCTGCGGAGATAGAACTGGCGCTCAAGCTGCGGGATTACGCTGCAAGCGTCGGAGGTCGGGAACGGCTAGCAATACAGGCATTTGCAGATGCGATCGAGGTTATTCCACGGGCTCTTGCCGAGAATGCTGGCTTAGACCCCATAGATATGCTCGTAGCACTTCGGTCTGCTCATGAACGAGGCTAAAAGAGTGCAGGCTTGGATGCATTCAAAGGGGAGCCAACAGACATGCTCAAGGCAGGTGTTATCGAACCCCTCAGAGTGAAGACACAGGCGATAAGCTCGGGAACGGAATCAGCAACGATGATCTTGAGGATAGACGATGTAATTGCAGCGTCTGCGGAGAAAAGACCACCAATGCCTCCAAGAGGTCCCGGAGCTGGAGGGATGGAAGAGGAATACTAACATTTAACTATGGTTAAAACTTGACTTTCGGAGATAGTCTTCGGTTAATTAAATATTTTTCTATTTGATGGCAGTAGCAAGTCAAAATAAGCCACAGGAGGGCATAGTTTCTATCTCATTCGTACCTTGATGTAATGACTAATTTTTACGTGCTGAAGAATTGGGGAAATACCTCACGAATTCTAAATCTATTGGATTTTTAGAAGTAAAAATAGAGAGTTTTATAAATAGTAGAGGCTGTCCCCCAATTCATTTTCAACTTAACACTTCAAGTCAATTACCGGG
>JACUTR010000141.1 GCA_014859735.1 Candidatus Methanophagales archaeon
TTTCCATTGATATGATAACTCTTGGTATGCCCGCAGACAGTTTTTTTATCTTCTCCTCAGTTAAATGTTCCATATCAAATGCAAGTATACCTGATATGGGATATGCCATGTCCCTTTTTTCTATAATACCCTTTTTTATCGCTAAGAGATCTTCTAAATCCTGGATCTCTGAGAGATCAAATAAGAACCTTAATGCAATGTATTCATCAGATGCTAGTATTATAGCGCAGCAGTCCTCAACAAATTCAAGTAATCCTCTTATATCTCTCCACACCTCATATACGCGGAGCTTGCCCCGTGAGATTTCTTCTTTAAAGTACGGTTCCAGGGTTGAATGAGAGAATGCATATAAGCAGAGTTCACCATTATCTAACCCATGTTCTATGCTATCTTTGAATATATGCTCCTTCCTCACACTCTTCGTGTATAGGAATAAGATAATATCGCTGAAGAAGCCATCCAATAGAACTGCTTTGCTTTTGTACTCGGGGATTTCGCTCTTTCGTCGCTCTTCGTACTTACGCAACCGCCGCTCAAAATCTTTTCTGTAAAGGGCGACCTCAACAGCAGCCTTTATCTCACTCTCGTGAAACGGTTTTACTATATATCCGAAAGGTTCGACATTCTTTGCTCGCTCGACGAATTTATCATCCGCATAGGCAGTCAGGAATATAATCGGAGTATCCAGTTCTGCTTTAATCGTGCTGGCAGCATCAATACCATCTAACTTTCCCGGCATAACAATATCCATCAGGATTAAATCAGGCATGAGGCTTTTTGCCATTTCTATGGCTTCATTACCCGAAGATGCTCTTCCTACAACCTCATATCCCATGTATGTCAGGCGTTCCTCCAATTGCGTGGTTATGACAACCTCGTCGTCCACCACCAATATTTTATGCATCTTCTGCCTCATCCTCTAAAATTTTGAACTCTATGATAAACTCTGTACCATTATCCCGGTTAACCTGTACTTTCCCTTTTAGTTGCTCCTGGACCAGATTTCTTATCAACTTCAAACCCAGGCTGTCCGCTTTATAAATGTCTATTCCTTCCGGCATACCGATACCATCGTCTCTTACTTTTATACTAATCACCTCATCGGCTGACCTCTGTATGGAAACTTCAATCCTCCCTTCCTGCCCCTCCGGGAAGGCATGTTTGAAGGCATTGGAGATCACTTCATTCAGGGCAAGGGCGCAGGGGATTGCCTGGGTCACAGAAAGGTAAACGTCGGTGTGTTCAATAACAGGGATAATCAATTTTTCCTTATTTGTATAAACTTTTGAGAGATAGCTGACCATCTCCTGGACGTGGCTTCCCAGGTCTATTTGATCAAATCGCTCACTTCGATACAGTTGGTTATGTATAAGCGCCATTATATGGATTTTAGCACGGGCGTCGGTAATCAGATCAATGACAGGTTGATCATGGGTTCGCATGCTGGTCATGTCAAGCAGACCGGAAATGAGCTGCAAATTGTTCTTGACCCGATGGTGAACCTCCTCCAGAAGCACCTCTTTCTCTCTCAGTGATGCCTTCGCTTGCTCCTTTGCCCGCTCGTGCTCGGTAATGTCCTCCAGCACCACCACCATCTCTCTCTCTCTCTCTTCTGCAACCATTATTCCCCTTGCAGTGACTTTGAATATCCGTTCACCCTGCTTCTCTGATTGATGATGCAGCTCGAAGTTCTCCAGCATATCTTCAGCTCCAAACCGGTTGATTAGCGTAGTGCTGAGTTGTCCGTCCGTATCCCCCAAGATATCGGCTATGCTGCTGCCTATTACCCTTTCAGGCTCTGTTTGAAATGTTTCAGAGAAGGTGCGATTCGCTCTCTTTATCCTCAAATCCTTATCAAGAACAAGCAATGAATCCGGGATCGTAGCAATTATATTCTCTGAAAATCTCTTCTCTTTTATTAATGCCTCCTCAGCCCCACGCAACCGCCGCTCCAAATCTCTTTTGTAAAGGGCGACCTCAATAGCCGCTTTTAATTCGCTCTCGTGAAACGGTCTGGTAATATATCCAAAAGATTCGAGATTCTTTGCTCGCTCGACGAATTTATCATCTGCAGAGGCAGTCAGGAATATAACCGGAGTATCCAGTTCTGCTTTAATCGTGCTGGCAGCATCTATACCGTCCAACTTCCCCGGCATAACAATATCCATCAGGATTAAATC
>JACUTR010000142.1 GCA_014859735.1 Candidatus Methanophagales archaeon
GGATTGTGGAGGCTAATTCGTTCGGGGCTTATTATTTCGCAACAAGTCTAATAATACAGATAGGTTTATAAATCCGCATGGCATCATACACATTAGAAATGAAGGTTAACAAGGAGGATTGGGGTAAGAGGGAACTAAAAGAGCTTCTTGAAAGAGAGGCATTATTTCTCGAAATTCTACGGAAATTGCACGAACGGGTGCAAACTGTATTTGCTCGACCGGAATCCCTCGAGAAATTGGCCAAGGAGCTCAAAGCATGTGAAGCGCAAATTGTCAAGCGCTATTTCTTTCCGGTCGACAAGACAATAGAGGCTTTTACCACTAAACAACCCTCAATATCCCGGGAAGAGCTGATTACGGCAAGTGAGGAAGACAGAGAACAGCTTCTTCTCTTTATTGATGTCATCGATAAAGAGGTAAAGAATAAGGAAGAAGAGATAAAAAAATTGAAAGAAGAGACTAAAAAATTACATGAAATGCTTTAAAATATAGGACGTAAAAACGAATGAATTTGCTGTCTTCGTCTCATGTATACAACATCGAAATCCCATTTTGAAGCGCCTGGATGCGTAGAGTACTGTTTTGCTGGCAGAAGGTTCACATCATGGAACTTAAAGTGGGGTACTGTGCTCTTCATACTCTCGCTCATTGTTATAGGCGGGATTAGTGCCGCTGCGTTATCCCCGGTAGCTCAGGCAGCAGGCAGTGAGGCGCCACCTTTTACACTTACCAGCATCGATGGACTGAATTTCAGTCTCAGTGACTACCGGGGGAAGGTCGTGGTATTAGACTTAATGGCGACATGGTGCCCCGTCTGCCAAGCTGAAATGAAGGAGCTCGCACAGCTGAGGCAGGAGAAGACCGAGGTGGTCATCCTAACCGTATCAGTTGACCCTGTGGAGAGAGACGAATCGCTGAGAAACTTTAGAGAGGAATATAATGCAGACTGGATTTTTGCACGCGATACAGACAATATTTTGGTTAAGTACAATGCCTTCTCTCTACCAACCATTGTGGTTATCGATCCCCAGGGGTACATAAGCTTTCAGAAGGCGGCCCTTGTTTCAACAGAAGAGCTCGCGTTAGAAGTCGAAAAAGCTTACTCAGGAGGTATTGAGGAACCGGAGGAACCAGAACGACCAGGGAAGGCGGTGCCCCCCGTTACGGGCTTATACCTATTAGCACTATTAGCGGGGGTTATGAGCTTCTTTGCTCCATGCGCGTTCCCGTTAATGCCGGGCTATATAAGCTACTATCTTGGTAGATACGAAGGTGGGCCGACGTTGAGAGGCTCGGTGAAGGCTGGAATAGCTTCTGCAACGGGAATAAATGGGATATTCGCATTAATAGGCGCTGCTGTGGCTGTGGGAGGCGCTGCAGTCAAATCGTACCTTATGTATCTCGCACCAGGGGTTGGCGTTGCAATTATTCTCTTAGGGCTTGCAATGGTCTTTGGAAAGACGGAAATCTTCGACAGGTTCGGAGGAATACTATCCTCGTACTCATCGAAACTCGGCGGAGGGGCACGATACTCCGGACTCTTTTTGTACGGTGTGGGGTATGGTTTGGCTTCCATGGGTTGCCAGGCCCCAGTCTTCATTGCGCTTATATTCGCGGGCTTAGCCTCAGGCGGAGCTTTGGAAGCTCTCTTAATATTTCTGTCTTTTTCGGTAGGAATGGGGGGTATGATGCTCACCGTCAGTGTCCTGGTAGGAAGTGCGAAGATGACCATTTTGGAACGCGTGAGAAGGATGGTACCCTACATAAATCGAGCATGTGGCGTCATCCTTATCATTGTTGGCGTTTACTTTTTAGTGGAATTTATCTGACGATAACGCTCGACCTGCCCCAAAAATCTATGATTGGATTATTCGTTGTGTTTAACTATCCACTCAGTTCCCTCCGGTGTATCTTTGAGCAAAATCCCTTTCTTCCTCATCTCTTCTCTAATCCTATCAGCTTCCTCCCATCGCTTTTGTCCCCGCAGTTCTTCTCGCTTCTTAATCAACTTCATCAATTCCGGGGGAAGCGGTTTCTCTTCCAGCCTAAAATCGATTCCAAGAACTTCTCCTATCTCATAGATCGCGGGTGATAGATCCTCTTCAGTTTTGTTCATGTGTTTTACCATTTCAAGGAGGAGGGCTACAACTTTCG
>JACUTR010000143.1 GCA_014859735.1 Candidatus Methanophagales archaeon
AGAATTACAAAAGCTCGGCTTTATAAGAAAGAAGAAGCACGGGGATGTCTCAAAAACGGAGCTTTTAGAGCTAAGGAAGATACTAGCAGCCCAATTGGCGACCCAGAAGCATGCGGACCTCTACAAGGCGTTATCGTTGCAAGCTGAGGTGTTGAAGATAAAGCATGCGATTGATTTGATAGAGACGCAGGGTATTTTCGCACTGAGGAGATATTTTGAGCGGTTGAAGAATGAAGCACTCTCGCCGGAGGGGAGCAAAGCTGCAAAGCGATTGCTAAAGGATACTAAATTCGTGGAGGCGATGAGCACCGTAGCCTCATACGAAGGAGAGCACCCGAAGCTGAAAGCGCTGATAGAGATCCTGCAGGAGGAATTTCGCATTAATCCAGACCTGCGAATAATTGTCTTCACTAACTATCGTGATACCGCGGAGATGATAATATCCGCGTTGCGCGACGTGAATTCAGATAAAGAGGGGATAAGGGCTGTTAAGTTCATAGGGCAGGCGTCAAAGGCTGAGGATAAAGGATTGAAGCAAAAAGAGCAGGTAGAGATAATAAATAAGTTTAAAGAAGGTGTTTACAACGTTTTGGTTGCCACTTCGGTCGCTGAAGAGGGACTTGATATTCCTGCAACCGACCTCGTGCTCTTCTACGAGCCCATTCCTTCTGCGATACGAAGCATACAAAGGAAAGGGAGGACTGCGCGGAAAAAAGTAGGAAAAGTAATCGTGCTTATTGCAAAAGGGACAAAGGACGAAGCTTATTACTGGCTGAGCAGGAGCAAGGAACGCGAAATGCGGAGGAGGATAAGCGAAATGCGGATGATGGAGCTAGAAAGTGATGGAGAAGAGAAGGAAGCGATGAAGGAATTGGCAGTCGAACCACAAGGTAAAGAAAAAGAGGAGCAAAGGAGAATAACCGACTTTGGTGAAGAAAACCTAACCGTCTTTGTTGATCCGCGGGAGACGAGATCAGGAGTGGCAAGATTTCTGGAAAAGGCGGGTATGGATCTGAAATTAAAGAATTTAGAGATTGGCGATTACGTTGTATCTGATAGGGTTTGTATCGAGCGGAAAAGAACGATTGATTTCCTGGATTCCTTGATAAATAAACGCAGGAATCTGTTAGAGCAGATTCATCGGCTGAAAGAAGAGTATGAGAAGCCTGTGCTTATCATTGAGGGTGAATCAATCTACGGGCAGCGAAATGTGCATCCCAACGTGGTACGGGCTGTAATGGCGAGCATAGCCGTTGACTTCTCAGTTCCGATACTACAAACGAGGGACGAAGCGGAGACTGCATCCTTGATCTATGCCATCGCAAAGAAGGAGCAAGTGCCGACCAAAACGGAGGTGAATCCACATGGTAAGAAGCCTTCTGCATCATTAAAGGAGCAGCAGGAATATCTCATCTCTGCTCTTCCTACTATTGGCATCGTGACGGCACGGAATTTATTAAGGCGATTTAAGACGATTGAACGGATTATAACAGCCTCAAAGGAGGAATTGATGGAGGTCGAACACGTGGGTGAGAAGACCGCGGAACATATAAAAGTAGTGTTGAGTAAGGAATATGAAGGGTGAAAGTCTTCAGAGAAGGTTCAAATGCCTGTAGAGGTTTGGATTTATTAGAAAGCAAAAGATTGGCAGAGAGAAGAAGGAGAGGGACGGGAAATGTGGTTTTGTTGAAGTGAATAGTAGAAAATTTCATTTACCCTTTTGCATTCTACATTGTTTTTGACACGATTTTATGCAATTTAACAAATCCTATGCCAATCAATCCGCTAACTATTCCAAAACCACAGAAAATCACTGTATCCAATAAATTGTAATTACTTGAACCCAAAAAGTTGGTTATAAACACAATGGGTATGAAATAGGGTGGAAAAGGTGAGATCATCAGCGGTATGGAAAAGAATCCTACGAGGAAACTGTAAAGATGATTTTTACTCCACCAGCCATATACTGCCGCAATAGCAAATGCTGCGGGAAAGAAAAATCCATCGTCATATCTGGCTGTGGAATAGTGGGTCACGAACAGGAAAACCAGACCGTTTATAAGATGAGAAAGTATCACAAAGGCGATCCCTACTAAAATCAGTTGTATGTGTTTTATTTTCATCATATTTATCTCATTTTTCTTAATTTA
>JACUTR010000045.1 GCA_014859735.1 Candidatus Methanophagales archaeon
GCACGGGTACAGGAGCAGCGCCCGTCGTTGCACAAGCAGCGCAAGAAGCAGGTGCTCTTACCATAGGCGTCGTAACACTACCGTTTAGTGCCGAAGGTACGATTAGAATGGATAATATGGCTTATGGACTTGAGCGACTGCGTGAAAATACCGACACCTTGATTGTGATACCAAATGACAAGCTCCTGGATGTAGTTCCACGGTTGCCCTTAAACGAGGCATTTAGAGTCGCTGATGAGGTGCTGATGCGATCAGTGAAAGGGATCACAGAACTGATAACCAAACCCGGTCTCATAAATCTCGACTTCGCCGATGTGAGGACGGTGATGAAGGATGGTGGAATGGCGATGATCGGATTTGGGGAATCGGATGGACAGAACAAAGCGATCGAATCAGTGAGAAAGGCAGTAAGCTCTCCGTTGCTTGAGGTTGATGTGACCGATGCGAAGGCCGCACTGGTAAACGTGATTGGCGGCGAGGACATGACCGTAGAGGAAGCAGAAGGCGCGCTTCAGGAGGTATATAAGATGATGAATCCTGATGCACGAATTATCTGGGGTGTGCAGGTAAGTCCAGAGCTGAAG
Source organism: Candidatus Methanophagales archaeon (assembly GCA_014859735.1). Classification (GTDB taxonomy): domain Archaea; phylum Halobacteriota; class Syntropharchaeia; order Alkanophagales; family Methanospirareceae; genus ANME-1-THS. Next base: position 585 of record JACUTR010000045.1, read on the forward strand.
AACATGATACGAACGTTGCTCATCGTGACCGGTGTGAAATCAGAGCAAATTTATGCACGGAAGGATATTAAAAAAGAGAAATTTGGGATTGAGATAGTGCGTTAAGAGCTGAAGAGCGATGCAAATAAAGTTGGAAGAGGTTGTGAAGAGGTTAAAGGAGTATATAAGAATACTGAAATTGGCTAAAAGACCAAAGAGGGTGGAATTTTTTAGGATTTCTAAAATCGCTGGTGCCGCAATGGCACTGATCGGCACCATCGGTTTTTCTATCTATCTTTTACTGACCGTATTACCTAAGGGGTTTTGAGCTATGGGCCGGATTTACGCGGTAAAAACGACGGTTAATCAGGAGCAGACAGTTGCACATATGGTTGAGAGCGCAATAAAAGACAGAGAGAAGAGTGAACATGGACTGAAGGCGATCCTGGTGCCTGAGGAGCTCAGGGGGTATGTGCTGATAGAAGCCTCTTTTCCTGAAGTGATAGACCAGATAGTTCAAAGTATTCCGCATGCACGAGGATTGGTCAAGGGTGATATGGGCTTAGAAGAGATAGAGCATTTCCTTACACCAAAACCATCGGTAACCGGAATACTGGAAGGGAGCATAATCGAGATAGTCTCTGGGCCGTTTAAAGGCGAACGTGCGCGGGTGAAAAAGGTTGATGAGGCGCATGAAGAGATCACCATCGAGCTCTTTGAGGCGATGGTTCCGATACCCGTCACGGTTAGGGGAGATAGTGTCCGAGTATTGAGCAAAGAGGAGCATGATGAGGAGAAATAGAATCGAATAATAAATAAAGGAGAGGAGTGCTAACGGGTCGAAAAAAAGTGAAGAGAGAAGAGAAGGACTTGAAGCATGCGATAGCACAGGATTATGAAACAGGCGAGGTTCTTATGCTGGCGCACATGGATGAGGAGGCGCTGAGGCTTACCATAGAGACGGGCAAGGCGCATTACTGGAGCAGGAGCCGCGGCAAACTATGGAGAAAGGGCGAGCTATCAGGTCATGAGCAGCTCGTCAAGGATATTTTGATCGATTGCGATGAGGATACCGTGCTCCTGAAGGTGAAGCAGATAGGGGGCGCATGTCATACTGGATACCGGTCGTGCTTTTATCGCACAATAGGTGGAGAAATCGTGGGTACCAAGGTCTTCGAGCCCGCGGAGAGATATGGCGAGAAGGGACGGGAGTGATACGTTTTTAATCCTCTCCTCGATCGAGCATGACATTTGCTTACGGTGCTTCAAATCTCCTCACACCAGGGGTAAAATATACAAAACGAGAGGAGGAGAGGGCAGAAGGTAACATGAAGAAGAAGATCGTATCATTTATACCCCAGTGTGCACTGGCAGAACTAGACTTAGAAGTAGTAGACCTAGCCGAAGAAGATCGTACAAAGATTCTTGGAGAACTTGAAGGCTATACAATAATTTCCGTGGATGCAAAGACCATAAAAGCATGTAAAAGGGACAGATTCGAGGTACTTAAGGCAGAACTAAGCGATTTACTGAAAAAGGGATGGGTGTGGGGCGATTAGGAACGCACGAAGGTTAGGCCTCTTTTTGGTGATATTTCGGAATTCTCCTACACTTGCGCTTCTTCGAAGAAGAACTCGCTGCACAACGGGTCTTCTGCCATATAATCGCCGGTATGAAGGTACGCCCGCACCCGGCATCCACCACATATAGCCTTAAATCTGCACACGCCACACCTGCCTCTCACCTCACGAGTTCTTAGTTTGACAAAGACCTCCGAATTCAATATCTCACGAAGCGGCATTTCCTTAACATTCCCGGCTTTCACCTCTAAGAGTGGACAGGGCACGACATCACCGTTCGGCTTAATGGAAAGCATACTGATACCAGCTCGACAACCCGGAGCTTCGTTATAATAGAAATCGGGCACGAAAAGCCCTTCTTCTGCCTTTCGCTTCAATACCACCCAGTACTGCGCTGCCTGCGTTGTGCAGATCTCGACTCCTCTTCTCCTGGTCTGCTCTTCGTATAACTGTATCACGTTTTCCGCATACTGGACTCTGTCGAGTTCACCATCTGGCATCTCTTGCTTTCCTCGTCCCATCGCGATATAGTGGAAGAACCTGCACTGCCGTGCACCCAGGATCTCAGAGATATCAAGAATCTCTGCGGTCTCTCCTTCGTTCTGCCTCATGATACACGGGTCAATCACCACATTCAGTCCGACTTCTTTACAGGTGCGTGCACCCTTCACTGTCTTTTCAAAGACACCGTTGCCCCGTATCGAGTCGTGCGTCTGTTGCGTGCCGTCAATCGCGATGATGACTTCCTCAATGCCTGCATTTTGTAATCGAGCGGCAACATCCTCGTTGAGCAGTGTTCCGTTTGATGCGAGCACGAGGCTTAACCCGCGCTCTTTTCCATACGCAATGATCTCAACTAAATCCTTTCGCATCAGTGGTTCGCCGCCGCCAAGGGTAACCCGCACGTTATCACCAAATGTATCGGCTATCTCATCGATGAGCGCGAAGGCTTGCTCTGTGCTGAGTTCATCTTTCAATGGTATGCTTGCGTCATAGTAACAGTGTTTGCACTTCAGATTGCATGCCCTCGTGATGTTCCAGTTGATGTTGAAGTAAGGCATATTCGTGCTCACTCTTACGAGTTAATTGTTACGTGGGTAATATATAAGAAACCATTCCGCCACATCCTCACACTTAAACGATGCAATAACCGGATTTCCTTGGGCTATTTTGCCAATATGACCTTCCCATCAAGCCTTTTTAGAGGGAATTGAGGCAAGTTTTAATCTCTTATACCATGTGTCATACAGGGCTCTGTCCTTATATCGTAGATTCTCCATATATTTCGTAAGGAACCCTGGCTCAATTTCTTCAAGGACTTCAAAGAGTTGATCCCAAAATAACACGTGTATATGATCATGATGGGTTACGAGGAAATCTTCAAAGAGTGACTTCTTCATAGGATCTGAGTCCATCTTAAGATTCCGGTATTCGTCTTTAATTACTGTTGCATTCGGATCTTTAATAAGAGGAATGATCTGGGAGTAATCTGTAAGTTCAGACTCATACTTTTGTCTCGAACAGATGAACAAGTAATCGTAATCCCAACCATGGAAATTACTATCTGGATGATGAGTGAAAAGATAGGCCGACTCCATTGCACGCGCGATTTGAGATATTTTAATAATTTTTCCATTCCATTTTACAGTATGCACAATGTCGCTATCCAATTTTGACTCTATAAAGATGCATCTCTTTTCACTCGGAAGGAAAATATAGGCGTCAAAAACCGACCATCCTCGTTTAAGGGAGATGTTAAGAAATGAAAGCTCTTTGAACGCTTTGTTTTTAAAGGCTCGGTGGGGGTTAATCATGAGACTCATGATGTCATGTTCAAAAAAGAGAACAGAATATCTCATCATTTGATCTGTAAGTGTCGGAATGTGATTTTTTGCATTATATTTAGAAATCTTAGGTTTAGACCACAAACTATGCCAGCCCTCTCTCATCGTTCTAAAGAAAGAAGCAGACAACTTATATCCCTCTTCTCTAGTTCGAATGGGTTGTGCTAGACACTTTGGCTGCTGCCATGAATCCAAATTTGCCAAGGAGAAAAAAGTAAAAAAAGCTTCTGAGTTTGGATTGAGAGCGCTAACACGCCCCTTATGGCTTCCAATCATTGCCAATTTCCGAGTCCTTGTTATACCGTAAAAAGAATTCCAGTCAGAGTTGTATTCACAAGGCATGTGTAAGATTTCCTCTATTTTAACTGAAATAGGAGGATGCGCTATTTTGTCATGAACATACTCACCTCCTCCACGAGTACGGTCTAATATCATATCTCGAATTTGTCTCGCGTATGCTTTTGACGCTCTCCACGATCCGCTCGGCGATGTTTCACACCATCGGTCTAATTTTATTTTCAGGTCATCTGAAATGAAATAACCCGATTTTAGCGTCTTTAATTCGTGATAAAAGTTGTCAACAGCTTTCCCTCTCCTTGAACGAGAAAACTGACCTAAAAGTTTCTTATAATCTTTATCATCAAAATCTGCAAGTGTGTACATCCTATATTGTTATGTTAAACCAGAATACAAATTCCCGTTATCATTAGATCTCAAGCAAAGCATCATAATATCTCTATCGCCATCCATTTCCCAAATGACATACAGGGTCCTCAGCTAAATAATCGCCCGAAAGAGCATACGCCCGTGACCTGCATCCACCACATATGCGCTTGTAGCTGCAGGTGGCACACTGACCTTTCAGCTTCCGTGCTCTCAACGCTTTAAACATCTCGGAATTCCTAACGATCTCCAAAAACTCGACTCTCTTACATTGCCCGCCTTTGCAGGCAGATATGCCCCGTACTGGGGATTACAGATCGTTTTAAGCCACACCTTCACTTCTGAGCCTTTAAAGTCCAAGGATTGCACGTAAAGCCCCTGTTATATCCTCCAAGTAGGAGCCGTCTAAGTGCCCGAGGACTTTGATGATTCTGCGTTTGTCTATCACCCGAATCTGTTCGCAAAGGACTACGGAGTCTTCGCTTAAGCCTCCGACACCTGCCGGAACAAACACATGAGACAGCAAAAGAGCACGCCGAATCTTTGTCGTGAATGGTGCAATGATCGTATGGGGACTGACCACATTGGCACGGTCAATTTGCAGGACAATAACGGGTCGTATCCCTCTCTGTTCTGTGCCTACCACTGGGTTTAAGTCACATAGAACCACATCTCCACGAGAAATGGTTACCATTTGATTTCCCTTCGTGCCAGGCGATTTTCATAATCTTCGAGATTTGACAAATAATCGGCGAAATCTGATTCTGCGATTTCTAATGCCTCGGCAAAGAGCATCCACAATTGCCAGCGAGTACTATCGCTTTTCATTTGCAGAAAGTCCACGAAATCACTCACTTCTTGGATGAGTGGTTCTGGTAATTCTCGGATTTTGGCAACCGTCGCTTCATAAACCGTCATTTTTAGTTCCCTCCATTTAAGTATCTATCCACCATATAAAAACTTTAGTAATTCAAATAACTTCCTTTCATCTTATGACTTCACCTTATGTCTCCATTTCCCAACGAACAAACGGGGTCCTCAGCTAAATAGTCGCCCGAAAGAGCATACGCCCGTGATCTGCAGCCACCACATATGCGCTTATAGCTACAGGTGGCACACTGACCTTTCAGCTTCCGTGCTCTCAACGCCTTAAACATCTCGGCATTTCGAACAATCTCCAAGAAACTTGACTCTCTTATATTGCCCGCCTTTGCAGGCAGATAGGCACAGGGCGTTACATCACCATTGGGAAATATGTGGAACCGGGTGATACCAGCCGTGCATCCGGTGAATGTAATGCCACTAGTATGGTCCACCAGCCCCTTATCCTTCAGATATGCCCAGTACTGGGGATTACAGATCGGTTTAAGCCACACCTTCACTTCCTTTTGTTTATCAGCGACATAGTCAAAGAATCGCAGGTTCTCATCCAGTGATAAACAGGCCTCAGCAATCTCCTTGCCACGACCCATAGCAATGAGATAGATAAGATAAATTCGCCACAGCTTCAAATCGTCTGCAAGCTTGATTATTTTTGCAATTTCAGCGTAATTATACCTCGTAACCATTGTAAAAAGCTGTACGGCGAGTCCTTCTTCTTCACATGCTTTCATTCCCCGGAGCACATCGTCAAAAACGCCATGAACACCTCTGAAATCGTCATGTGCGGTGCCAATTCCATCAATGCTTATCGCAGCACGCTCAAGACCCGCTTTTTTCAAGCTCTTCGCAACGTCACTCGTTATCAACGTCCCATTCGTCGCCATCACGACCTGCATGTCGAAGGACGCAGCATATTCGATGAGGTCATAGATATCGTTCCTCAGCAGCGGCTCACCACCAGTGAATCCGAACTTGACATGCCCCAGCCTGGCCGCGTCTTCAATGAGACTGAACCCCTCTTCTGTGGTGAGCTCCTCTGGGTCTTCTTCACTGATCGAGCAGTGTTTACACCACAGATTGCACCGCTTCGTGACTGCCCATATCACCTCGCCGGGCAAATAACTGAAGCAGCCAGTGCCAACTGCGTCGTTTGCAAAGAGTTCGTCTTTATGGAGCGTTATCCACGACTTGATTTCTTCGCGGGGCATTACTCTTTCTTTAGATATTCGCCCATTTAAAAACCTGTTACATTATGTTCATATTCACAAATGGATATAACATGTCGCGAAGCGCCCGGAATATGAATATGTTTAAGGAAAAAGGATGTCGAGCGGGGGTCTTTCAATAAAGCCTTTCCTTTCTGCCATTCTGTAAAGATCATCATGGGCTTGTACAACTTCATCGGTCATTTCGTAGGTGTAGTTATTCACGTACATCAATGCGAATTTTTTTACACGCTCTTTATCCGCACCTCGTGAATACTTCATCGCATGCTGCAAAGCTTCTTCTATATTATCGAGCGCATATCGCACGCTTTCACGTAAGACTTTAAGAAAATCTCGCTGTAGCCCTTCGGGGATAGCCCTCTTGATCGCATTAATGCCGAGAGGCAAAGGTAGTCTCGTTTTCTCGTACCACCACTCCCACAGATCAAGGATTTTTACAAGCCCCTGCTGCGCATAGGTTATCTGACCTTCATGGATTACCAGACCGGCATTCACTTCACCTCTCTTCACCGCAGGCATGACTTCATCAAACCTCATTTCCACAGGCCGGAAGTCATCGACAGCCAACTTGAGCAGCAGGTTTGCAGTCGTGTATTTCCCGGGCACTGCAATACTCTTTCCTTCTATCTCCATCCCCCTTCTTGCCACGACTACCGGACCATATCCATCACCTACGCTTGCACCGGTTGATAAGATCCGATAGTTGTCATGAAGAAACGCATAAGCGTGGACTGAGAGCGCCGTGACGTCAATCTCACTCCTGAAGGCTTTTTTATTCAGCGTTTCAATGTCCTCAACAACAGGTGTTAGCTCAAACTTCGTAGGGATTTTGCCACTTAATAGTCCATAGAACATGAATGCATCGTCTGCATCGGGTGTATGTGCTACGAGCATGATTTAATAATAATGGATGAGTGATATAAAAAGGGGTGTTCATCCCGAGGGATGTATATACGAAGTAGTTCAGATATACCGAAGTTAGGCGAAAGCTCTAAAACTAAATTCAGAAATGAAATGAAAATGCGACGAAAAATAAAAGATTACGGCTCTCCGAAATTAGATAAAGACTTTTTCGATAAAAACCCGTTTAAAGAACTTTCTGCAGCAAGATTAGTGTATTCTGCTCTTTTTTACTCAGAATCAGGGATGGACCAAATCGCTTCGGAAATTGCAAAAAGGTTCGTTAAAAGAAGATGGAAAGAAGAAGCAAATAGAATAAGTAAAGAAACAAACCCTGAAAATCTATTAAAAATAATGGGGCAACGCCCAGACAATCTTAATCATCGGCTGTTAAAGATAAAAATACTCAGCTTCTCTACTGTTACAATACCAAAAATAATTGAAAAGTTGATGGATAACCAAGAGGACATATTTGTTGAGTTGGCAGTAAGTATAATTTACGAGTCAAAAATTGATTGTTCTTCTCAACTTTTGGACATTTTAGATTCAATAGAAGATCCTTATACTCTCTCACTGGTGTGTCTATTATTAGGTTTCATTGGTCCAAAAGAAGCCATACAACCTGTTTGGAATTATTACCATTTCCTAAAAGGTAAATATCCTACAGAGAATTATGAACAAGGACCATTATTGGCATTATATGAGTTTAAAGAAAGATTTGGTTCAAAGGAGAAGCCTTCGCCTAACACGATGTGAAAGACTACGCTTCGTTCCGTCCAAATTCCTCGCTTCGCTCGGAGCTTCTTTTACACCAAGGACGTTATCGGAAATTCCCAACCCCGCTATAAAAAGGTGAAAAGTATGAAGAAAACATATAATAAATATGATGCCATAATAATCGGTAGTGGAATAGGTGGCCTCACCTGTGGTACACTTCTGGCAAAGCACGGCCTAAACACCCTAATTTTAGAGCAACATTTTAAGCCAGGGGGCTATGTTACATCTTATAAGAGGGATAAGTTTACATTTGATGTAGTCCATGCGATTGGCGGTCTTAAGAAAGGATCTCAAATAGAAAGGATATTTTCCTATATTGGTGTAGATAAAAAAGTAGAGTTCATTGAAATAGATAAAACATTTAAATTTATCTACCCTGAAATCACGATAGATTGCTATACAGACATTAATAAATATAAGCAGGAACTTATTAATAATTTTCCAGAGGAAAAAGAAGGTATTCACAAGTACTTTAAGACAATGCAAAGTATCTGGAAAGAAATACAAAGTTCATATTACCGACCAACCTTGTTACAGTTTTTAACTTATCTTATCCGGTTTCCCAATTTGGTCAGATACTACAATAGTACTCATCAGGAAATTCTTGATAGATTTTTTAAAGACACAAGATTAAAGGAGATTCTTGGAAGTGGATGGGGATACCTGGGATTAAATAATCCGAGAATTTCTGGACTTTATCTGATGGGTATGTATATGTCATATCACGCGGGAGGTGCATGGTATCCAAAAGGCGGTTACCAGAAATTATCACATGCTTTTGCTGAATGTTTTAAAGAGTATGGTGGAAATTTGAGATTAAATACAAAAGTTAAAAAGATTTTGATAGAAAAAAACAGGGCTGTTGGGGTTGAGCTTGATGGTGAAAAAATTATGGCGGAATGCGTAATTTCAAATGCAGACACCAAACAAACGTTCTTAAATTTAGTTGGAGAAGAAAATTTGGATAAAAAATTTGCAGAGAAAATAAAGGAGCTCCAGCAATCTGTATCCGGTTTTGTGGTTCATCTGGGGGTAGAGATGGAATTACCAAAGGAACTGAATTGTGGATGTATTATGTGTTTTCCAGAATATAGTACTGCTGAAAATAATTTTAAGTTAGCTTCCAAGAACGAAATGGAAACAAACCCAGAGAAGATTGGTTTTGGTTTAAGTATCCTAACGCTAAAAGACCCTGACTTAGTCCCCGTTGGATTTCATACTCTTGACATTATCACTATGCCTGCACCATACAGATATCAAAATCAATGGAAGAGAGAAAATAAAGAAGAGTATAATATGCTTAAGGAAAAAATGGCTGACAAGCTCATCAAAGCAGCAGAAAGATTAATCCCCCAACTATCCAAACATATCATTGTTAAGGACATAAGCACACCTTTAACTTACGAAAGATATACATCGGCTACTGAGGGTGGATGGTATGATATTGCCTGCACCCCAAAGCAGTCTCTACTGAAAAGAACACCCGCAAAAACGCCTGTCAATGGCTTATATCTGACAGGGGCAAAGACCTTTTTGGGGCCCGGAATGTTTGCCTCGATAAACAGTGGACTGTTCACAGCAGATATTATTCTGAAAGGAAAATTAACAAAAGGAAAATTTATGCTAGGGTATTAATTAATGGTGATAAGGGCGGGGTTCGGAACTCTGCGGTCGCTATCGCTCCCTTGCCCTTCGGGTCGCCTAACAGCGGATATGAAATTCCCAACCCATTGTGTCAGAATCACACAATCTCATAACTCGTATTCCTCTGTGCTACGGGTCTGCCAACCGATTCAACCGCTTTTATGATCTCTTCCACTTTCGCCGGCTTATACTCCTTTCCAGCCGCAGTCACCACGTTCTCCTCGAGGATCGTGCCGCCAAAGTCGTTCGCGCCAAAAAAGAGCGCAAGCTTGTCCACTTCAAAGTCCTGGGTGAGCCATGACGCCTGTATATTCTTTATGGGGTGCAGAACAATCCTCGAAATCGCTACCACCTGTAAATATCTCGTTACTGATACTGGCTCGTTTATACGCTCGTGAAGTTCGGTGTTCTTCGGCTGAAAAGTCCAGGGGATAAAGGCCGTGAAGCCTTTTGTTCTGGTCTGTAAATCCCGTATCTTGAAGAGATGGTCTATGATATCCTCATCGCGTTCAATATGCCCGAACATCATGGTTGCTGTGGTCTTCATTCCCATGCGGTGTGCGGTCTCCATAACTTCAAGCCAGCCCTCTGCACTGATCTTATCCGGGCTAATCACCTGTCGAACGCGATCGCTGAGGATCTCCGCACCCCCACCCGGCAGAGAATCGAGCCCCGCTCCCCTCAACCTTTCGAGTGTCTCTTTTATGCTCAGCCCCTCATTCCTTGCGATGAAATAGATCTCCGGGGGGGACAAGCTGTGGAGCTGTACACCGGGATATGCACGTTTTATCGCCGCAAATAAATCTTCAAACCATTCAATACCTAGTTCAGGATTGAGTCCACCTTGAATGAGGATTTGCGTTCCACCAACAGCAACCGTTTCTTCAACCTTCCTCAGTATCTCATCCTTTTTCAAAACATAACTTTCTTCTTCACGTTTCGCATAAAAGGCGCAGAATTTGCATCGAGACGCGCACCGGTTTGTGTAGCTTATATTCCGATCAATAACAAATGTCACGAGCTCGCCACATCGCTTTTTCCGTATCTCATCTGCAAGTCCGCCTATAACTGGCAAAGGCAAATCAAACAGGTGCAGTGCCTCTTCAAAACTTAAATCCACGCCTTCGATGTTCTTATCAATGTATTCCTTACACTCAGAGTAATCCGTATTCATGACATTTCTCCTCAAAGAGTTCGAGCCCTTTCCTCTCTTCCACTCCCAATCGGTAGGTGAGTGTTTTGAAATAGTCCTTAAGAAATTCCTTTGGTAGTTCATACTTACTCGCGGCTTCCTTCGCAATCGCATCAACATTCTCCTCGCCCCACCTGATAGATTCCATAACCTTTCTATTTACGTTACTCATATCTCGCCCTTTTAACGAGGTTGAGATGCCGAATACCATTGGATAACCCGTCAATTCACGCCATTCCGCTCCTAAGTCCATAACCACGGTGTAGTTCATCCGTGCTTTGAGCGCTTCATCACCTATAACGAGTGCATGCGGACAGTGCTTAAGTAACTCGCGTGCTCTACTTTCATTCACGGATAGCACCTCATTTTTCAGTCCCCGTTCCCACAGAAGGATTTTAAGTAGATTAATCGATGTACTTGTTTGATTGGTTACCGCAATACACCCGTCATCCAGCATTTTTCTTCTCGAAACGAGAACCACACTCAGAACACTGCTCTTCGAAGCGACGCAGAATTCATAACTTCTCAACTTCGCTTTATTCTTAAGAAAATAGAACGAAGGTACAGGTGCGAAATCTATCTCCCCTTTTTCAAACATTGTGGCAAGATCTCGTGGTGAGGCTTCAATTACCTTAATCCCATTCTGTTCAAGCCGATAATAGA
>JACUTR010000046.1 GCA_014859735.1 Candidatus Methanophagales archaeon
TGGGCATAGCGGCCATAGCGACGGGGAAACTCCCGGACTCATTCCGAACCCGGCAGATAAGCCCGCCAGCGTTCCTTACTGTACTGAGTTGCGCGAGCACCTGGGAACTAAGGATCGCTGCTATGTCCACTTTTTTTGGAAAAGACAGCAACTCATTTATCTCAGGATTTTAGGATGATAGACTCATCTTGAGGTGGATTTCTCGGTAAAGCTAATAATTACATGAACTATTTCTTAGAAAAGGGATGATGAGCGGTAAAAAATTAGTTATATACTCAGACGGAGCTAGTAGAGGAAATCCGGGACCCGCAGGTATTGGCATTGTAATCTGCGATGAAAGCGGTGAGGTGGTAAAAGAGTATGAAGAGTTTATTGGCACCGCGACGAACAACATTGCGGAATATAGAGCATTGATAAAGGGATTAGAACTGGCGAGTAACTTCCCGATAAGCGAGCTTGAATGCTTCTCGGACAGCGAATTAATGGTTAAGCAGCTTAACGGCGATTATGCGGTAAAAAATCCACGATTACACGAGTTGTTCCTTCAGGTACGAGAAAGAGAGCAGCATTTTGGTAGGGTAAGCTATCTTCACGTCTCGAGAGCGGAGGCCGGTATAATGAGGGCTGATGAACTTGCCAATCGCGCGATCGGAAAAAAGACCAAACGGCCAATCGCTTATCTTTAAAACGTCTTGGCACTACCTTATTAACAGGATGCACTGGTCTTTTGCAATCGCGCAGGACATAATAGAAAAGAGGAAAGAGCAAACGCATGTTGTTGCTACCGGCATCACACCGTCCGGCGCTATCCACGTGGGGAACCTGCGAGAGATCATCATTGGAGATGCGGTGCACTCCGCTCTTATAACGATGGGCGTGGAGGCGAAACTCATCTACATCGCCGATACTTTTGACCCGCTCAGGAGGAGATACACTTTCCTTCCTCAAGAATACGAAGCGCATGTCGGCAAACCCTTATCAGAGATACCAGACCCTGAAGGATGCCATTCATCCTATGCAGACCACTATCTACAGCCCTTCCTCGATTCCCTGGCCGATTTAGGCATAAAGATGGAGATTTTCAGAGCAGATGCGCTGTACAAGTCAGGGATGTACGTGGACGTGATAAGGGAAGCGCTTTCGAGAAAGGACGAGTTAGCGCGGATAATAGAGGAAGTATCAGGTAGGCAACTGCCAGACGAATGGGCGCCTTTTAATCCTCTTTGCGCTGTGTGTGGCAGAATTACCTCGGCAGTTGTAAAGGGCTATGACATAGGTAAGGAGAGCGTGTATTACGAGTGTACCTGTGGCAACAAGGGTGTTGCATCGTTTAAAGGTGGCGGTAAATTAGCGTGGCGAGTAGACTGGGCAGCGAGATGGAAGATCCTCGGCGTTACCATCGAGCCGTTTGGCAAAGACCATGCCTCTCCTGGTGGGTCTTTTGACACGGGAACGCGAATTTCCTCAGAGATATACCACTACGAAGCGCCGTATCCAATTCCCTTTGAACATATCCTCTTAAAGCTGCAGGGAGAAGGAACGAAGGCGAAAGTTACCGCTATGTCCTCATCCCGGGGTACAAATATCCCGGTGCATGAGATATTGGAGGCGGTACCACCTGAAATTGTGAAGTATGCCCTCCCGAGGGTAAGACCAGAAAAGCATATTGAATTCAACCCCTCGTTACCGTTACTCAACCTGATAGATGAGTATGAGCGGGAGATAGGTGGTATAGGGGGAGGTGCAGCGGGGAAAATCCCATTCAGGCACCTCATAACCCTTGTGCAAATTGCACGGGGCGATTTCTCGCACCTTCTCGAGATTATTAAACGAAGCGGATATGAGCTTCGAGAGGAGAACGAAGAGGAGTTAAAGGAGATAAAGAGGAAGGCGCGATATGCGGAGAATTGGCTGCGGACCTATGCACCTCCGAGCGTTAAGTTCAAATTGCAACAGGAGTTACCGAGAGAGGAAGTAAAACGCTTATCAGATGCGCAAAGAACCGCATTGAAGCTCCTGGCTCAGGAACTACAGGAAGGCGTGACTCTGAGTGCTGAAGAGTGGCATAATAAGATATATGAAGTAGCCTCCGCGACCAATATGGAAGCGAAAGAGATATTCAAAGCAATCTATACGGTTTTATTAAAAAAGCCGTCAGGGCCACGTGCGGGCTGGCTTCTCGCTTCTCTGGATCCCGGCTTCTTGAGGGAACGGTTTGAAGCGGCCGAAAAGCGGTAAACGCGCCCTTCTGAACTTCACACACACGCATCCATTATGAAAATGCGCTTCGTAACGCGTCTATCCAGTATCGTGCGAAACCACCGATAAAACCCCCTATTTCACTCGCCGAGATATCTTCCGGAAGAGGTGCATTTCCCGAAATAATGGGCAGCAGGAAGAAAAGAGCAACCACCACCAGTATTATTATCGTCACTATTCTCACCTTTCTATCTCACTCACCTCCTTTTCCTTCTTTCAAAGATTATGTCTCTCCTATATGTATTGTTATTCTCCTGTTATAATACCACCGCGTCCAGGGAATTTAAAGTTTGCTATTACTTTCTCGCACAAACAAAAGAGGAAAGATTATATCGCTCAGGCAGCAGGGGAACCAAACAGAGAAGAATAGGATGAAGAATAAAGCGGGCAGTAATAAACTCCAATTGGTGGCACTCCCAAAAGCGGTGAGGTAAAAGAGCGATGCCCACGTGCTCAACAACACGTGTCCGGCATGGGGGCACTTCGTTGTGGGTTTCCAATAGGCGATTGCAATACCGAGAACCGCAAGTGGGTTGACAAGCCACCATTTCTCGATGAACCCAAGGTGAAATTCCATCTCGGCTCCTAAAAGGATACCTCCCAGATAGGGAAAGAGTATGTCGCTTATCGTCGCTATGCCAACCGAGCCGATGTACCCTATTAGAAATACCGACACCCCCTTGCCTTTATATAATCGGTACATGCCTGTAGTCACCAGAGCACTCAACAGGACGTGGATCGGGTGGAGGGTATAAAAAATTCTTCCAGAAGTGTTTGGTGAGAGCGGAATGGTCAAGAACATGATACCAATGCCGGTAATGGCACCGAAGGCAGTGAACGGTGCATGCCTCAGTAACTCTTTGCTAATAGGATTTGGCGTGTTATGCACTCTCATCCTGAAAATTTGCCGCATCTCCCACAACCCTCGCGATCTCGTGTATTCTCATAACTCTAAGGATTATTAACAATTAAATAGTTTATTAATAAGTGAGTCACAAGCATGACAATAGTCAGTATCTCCTTGGATGATGAGCTCTTGAAGGAGATCGAGAAGCTTCAAAAGGAGCTCGGCTTCTCCGGGCGGTCGGACGTGGTGAGAGCAGGGGCTAAAATGCTCATTGCGGATTGTAAAGCGAAAGAGCGATTGGAAGGCAGCCTGAACTCGGTGCTTCTGCTCATTCATACACAGAACGTGGAGGATACCGTGACCGAGATAAAGCATGAATTCGAGGACATCATCAGCACCCAGATTCATAACCACTTGAGGAAGGATAAATGTCTCGAGGTCTTCATTCTAGAGGGTGACGCGGCACGGGTGAAGGAGCTGGTGAGAATGCTCCAGATCTCTGGGAAGATGGATTTTGTGAAGTTGATTGTGGCGTGAAACTTTTTAGTAAAACGTTTTAGCACAAACGCTTCGTGGAAGAAAGAACCTGGGCTGAGAACGAGTATATCTTTTGTAATGTAATAGAATAGTTAACTGGTTAATTTTTGGGTTTAATATGCTTCTTTCATAGCGCCGCTTCGGTTCCAATTAGGGATAAAACAAAATAAACAGCCCACACCTCACAATCAAACGTGTATTTTTGGTGAGGGCACCAGTTCTTGTCTATCTCGTACTGCGTTAAGTGCATGAATAATTTTTTAATGCCTTACTCACCAAGTATATCTCATTGCACGGGAACATCCTGTAGCACAATGACTAAGAAAAACGCTTGAACCCAAAGTGTAAAAATAGAAGTTTATTTCGCCCCTATTATCTTAATCACCGCATCAATCCCAATTATATAGGCATAGGGCGCGTACGCTTTCACTTTCCTCGCATCTCGTATTTCTACTGAATCGAGGTGGAACTCTTCGCTCAGTTCCTGTACGTTTTCCATAAATTTCTCTTGTGCTTTGGTGAGCAATGCCTCATGCGATGTGTCCGATTCCATAGTGTAAAAATGAATGATCCCCCCTCGGGGTTTGAGCA
This sequence comes from Candidatus Methanophagales archaeon, assembly GCA_014859735.1. Taxonomy (GTDB): domain Archaea; phylum Halobacteriota; class Syntropharchaeia; order Alkanophagales; family Methanospirareceae; genus ANME-1-THS. The sequence goes on from JACUTR010000046.1 coordinate 4,235, forward strand.
TGCTCAACGCCTCGTGGAGGAATACATACGCGCTCTTCGGGAGGTTCATGATTATCCGGTCTGCCGTGTTTCTGAATTTCCAAAAAATCTCTTTTACGTCACCCTCCACTGCTTCGATGTTGCTTACTCTGTTCAGGCGTATATTCTCCTCCAAATACCGAATCGCATCGGGATTGATATCAATCGCGATAACGTGACTTTGAGGTGCTCGTTTCGCAAGTTGGATGGAGAACGAACCGACACCCGCGAACATGTCTAGTATCTCCTCCTCGGTGCTGCGGTCGAGCTGCGACGCAACTCGATTCCGTTCCCCGGCCAGCCGGGGATTGAAGTAAACCTTTTCGAGATCGAGCTTGTACGTACAGCCGTGCTCCTTGTGTATCGTTTCCGTCCTGCTCTCGCCAGCGATTAGCTCCAGCTTTCTTGTTCTGAACACGCCTTCCACCGGTGAAAGCCGTTTTGCTACCACTTTGATGTTGTTATGCCGCTCCATGAGCGCCTGCGCGACCAGTTGTTCTTTGGTCTCGTTCACCATCTCGGTGAGCACGGCGATATCACCGATCACTTCATAGGACGGCTTGAATCCAACGATATCTTCAATGCTCTTCCTCTGTTCCAAAACCGCAAAATCGCGGGTTATAAGTTCCGCAGCACCTATCTCTCGTAGTTCAGTCTCGTTTAACGCCCGGATAAGCGGTAAATAAACGAACGTATCATCAGAGGTTATTTTGACATCAGTTCTCAGCAGGTTGCGGTCCTTTAACGCTCTCCGGATTTCTTCGCCGCTTCTCTTCTCTACTTTCACGCACGGCACATGCTCTGTCTCAGATTTCATGGATTTCCTTATTTTTTATGCGATTCCAAGCTTTCTTACAAGTCGAGTAAAAGGGGTCCCATGATTATTTTTATCTGTATCCTAGCTCTAATAATCTAGATTTCTTTGGTCAAGCTTTCTTATAAGCCCTTACAGGGCTTGCGGGGTCGTGGGGCGGAGCCCCACGTAAGAAAGGTTGTAGGTTGTAAAGCGTTTTTGTAAGGCAGCCCTTTTCTACAGCCATATTCACGTATGCAGAACGAAGCCACCAAATTGCCTAGTTTACCACATTCCTGTATACTCCTCTCGTGGAGCAACCCGTACAAGAATCCCGCGGCGAATGCATCACCAGCCCCTGTTGTATCCACCACGGTAGTCGGAACTGCATCGATTACATGCGATGCGCCCGTGCGACTGGCAACATAACAGCCCCGCTCGCCAAGCGTCACACAGACAATCCGAGCGCCCTTGTTCAGAAGAATATCAGCACCTTGTTCATAATCCGCCCCTTCTATCAGTGATGTTAACTCCCTCAGGCTGAGAAAAACCACTTCGCTTCGCGCTATGAGCTCACTCAAATCCTCAAGCTCGTACGTGAAACAGAGCATACCGGGGCTAAAACTGAGCTTTGAATTCATTCGCTTAGCCAATTCGCGTTGCATCTCTAACTGCTCTTTGTTCACAAATGAGCTGGTATGCAGGAATCGTGCGGTATCTACAAATTCGCTATCAATATCCTCGATGCCGAGCTGCTCATTCACCCCGGGATAGATGTACAGTGCCCTTTCTCCTGTGACATCGATGAACCCGATTGCCGCGCCGGTGTAACCCTCTTCTCTTCTGATCCTTGTTTCCACCCCTTCATTCCTGAATTCTTCCAGAATTAGCTCTCCTTCTTCGTCGGTACCTACTATGCCCACAAAACCAACCTCAACGCCTAATCTCGCTAACGAAACGATTGTATTTGCTGCAGAGCCGCCAGGTGCTTTCTTTACATCGATAATCCCTACCTCTTCCCCTCCTCGTGCTATTCGCTCCACAATGTATAACACATCATAATTCAAAGCTCCTAAGCCGATCACCTCGTTTTTACGCATTTTAAGTGCACGTTTAGCCCCCCTTTTCAACCATATATCGTTCAACTCTTCTTTTCATCGCTGAAAACTCCTCCAAAACATCCAAGTTATTACAGCACTCCGTCAAATACCCCGTCTCTAGGTTGTCAAACTGTCTGACATAAATTCCCTCGGCATCCTTTATGTCCTGCTCGCTTCCAAATAGCAGTTTGTTCGCAATCGTATCCTCCGGCGATGCGACATAAAACTCAAAATCTGTTAAATTTATTTTCCTTCTCCTTTTTAGTGTTATGAGATCATTTTCAGTGTAAATTCCCTTTATATCCAATCTTATCATTGAAGTTTTGTCTTCTATCGTGGCATGAGACTTCTCCTCAAGCGCCACTTTTATATCTCCCTCATCTGCAAAAAAGTCATTCGCTTTAAGGAATTCTACGAATTGCTTTGTCTCTGCCATATCCGCCGCGATTATTAGGTCTATATCCATCGTCGTGCGGGGGATACCGTAAAATAGAACCGCTAACCCGCCAACTACAACATACTCCACTTCTTCTCCATTTAAAAACGTGCACACCAATTTTAATATCTCATGCATGCTTCGCATTTTTCGCTACCCTCATTGCAAAATCAATAAGGCTTAAACCTTGTTCAAAGGTCTCGATATTGGAGAATTGTCTCGCTCTTAAAGCATCTCTTATCCTTTCTTTCTCCCTCTCTTCTCTTATCTTTTCTCTCAGTTCTTCTTTTCTCATTCCTCTTGAGCCAGAACCTCAAATATCTTCTTCCCAAGCTCCGAGACCGAAAACCACTCTATTCCAACGCCATGCCGGACGAAATATTCGTCCCGGTCTTTCGCAAAGCCGAAATCGAGAAGCCCGAAGAACTTGAGTGCCGGCATGATCCTCTCTCCGAAAACGCCTATAATGATCTCTGCCATCGTGATAATAATCCCTACAAGCTCGTCTTCCGTAGCTACCATCTCCATTCCGACCCGATTTAGCTCTTCTTTAAACAAGTATGGCTTTCCGGGTTCGCATCTTGAGAATAAAAGAGCTATATTTCCTCTTATTGATCGCGCCCATTCCCGTCTCCCCCCACTATACGGGGCTAAAAACTTCTCCCAGCTCGTCTCATTCCACATCGCATCAAACAGCACCACAAATTGCTCTTTTGGCGAAAGCATCCCGAAAATATCCATTCTTGGTGTTATTTCTAACCTGTTTTCCGCACTCACAGCGAATAGGCCTAAAGTCCTGCTTAAGTGATAAAACAGGTGAATGGTTCTCGAATCTGGCTGGTTCGCAGTGCTTTTCAGCTCTTCCGGACTGCTCATCGCGTCGTTCAACGCGAAAACATGCTTTCTAACGATGAAGCTATTTGCAGCAGTCAGTTTCATGCCGTTATTCTCAGAAAGGTAGTTCAGGAACGTCTGGAAATCCTTCACAACCGAGGGTTTGCTCGAGTTCAAATCTTCTTCTGAAAACGCTCGGTTAAGTTCTTCATTCACTTTGTATGGCTGCTCGTAGTCCTCTTCTATCTCTTCTCCATACCCCATTAGCCATTCCTCGAACTCTGCATCCCAGGTCTCACTTTCCGGCTCGAGTTCAAAGTAGGTTTCAAATCTGCGAATGTATTGTTGCGGATTTTTGCATGCCATGAGTATATCATCCCGGTGCTCGTTGTCTATTTCCCCCCGTTCGTAGAGGAATTTGAAGAATTTCTTGAGAGCGGCGAGTACAGGGCGGACATCGCTCTTAGCACTGTTCAGCACCTTCCGGATATACCAATTCCCGAGATAATCTTCTATATCGCTGCCAGAAGCATCTAGAAGTTTTTTCCCCCTGTAATCTCTGAGATAGGGTAAAGCGAAGATTTCGATTCGATGAGCGTGTTCTGAAGCAGTTTCTTCGCTTATCCCTTTATCTGCCGTCAGATGCTCGAAAAACTGCTTGAGTAATCTCTCCGGTTTCTTTTCTAACCGACTACGGGGCATTTCTTCTTTTTACACCTTGCTAGCTAAGTTTTTCTTCCATATTTTGTGTTCAATCCGATTTCATTAACTCTTTTATAAAAAGTTATTGAAACCTATTTCCCCTTCATAACTATATCCATTTCTTCATATCTAAAACTGTTCTTCCATAAACTGATACTTTTTTTAGCGCCGATTATTTTTTAAAATAAAGTCTCATGCACCGAGCTTATAACAAACATGGGTTCTTCAGTTTTTCGGATAGTGGAGTCAGAGAGCTGAGTTGCGTGAAGCACGGCGAATCAGAAATAAATGCTATATGTAGAGTATTAGAGCTATCAAGAAAGGAGATAAGGACGAAAGGTGGTGTCGAAAGAGGTGTTCTTCACGGAATAGTCGCTGACGATACCGCGAAATTACCGTTGGTCTCATGGGAAGAGCGCGAGGAGCTGGTAAAGGACCGGGTCGTGCTCATCGAAAATGCCTACGTGAAGAGGTGGAAGGGGCTGCCTGCATTGTATGCGGGGGAAAACACGAATGTACGCGAAATCGAAGAGGATATCAGCTTTCCCAGTTACGCTGACTTGATAAAGCCAAGGAAGAGGAGTATAGCGGAAATCGTTAGATGTGAAGGCGCGTTCGATGTTATCGTAGAGGGCGAGATCGTATCAATCGTGGAGGAAGCAGCTAAAAGGGTGCCGGTATTGGACGATGGTACCGGTGCGGTATATCTCGTATTAAGAGAAAGAGAAACTGAAAAGCGTCTCACTTTGGGGTTGTCCGTTAGGGCGAGGGGAAATGTGGTGGATTCTGAAGAAGGGTATGTGTTAATGGCTGAGGAAGTTGAAATGCGAGGCGAAGAATTTATACTAAATGGGATAAAGAACTTTTTGTGTAAATATACCTGATTTAAAATAAACCCTTACAGGGTTTTCGGGTAAGCCCCTCCAGGGCTTGCGGGGGCACGGGAAGAGCCCGTGATGGGTGGAGCCCTACATTTGTAGTTAAATAAAAAGGAGGAGCGAAGATAGGAGGGAGATACGAATGAGAGATGTGGCGATAATAGGAATTGGGCATACGAAGTTCGGGAGAGCTTCGAAGACATTAATTGAGTTGTTCTCAGAAGCCGCGCTGCAAGCAGTTGACGATGCAGGTGTGGACTTGAAGAGGATAGAAGCTCTGTTTCAGGGCTCTGCTCTTCCGGGTTTTGAAGAGGGGCAGGTAATGCCCGCGGTATTCTCAGCCGCTGACCTCAACCTGGGACCTATACCTGCGACGAGATGTGAAGGTGCATGTGCGTCAGCATCGGTTGCGATACGAGATGCTGTGACGTGGGTCGGTGCGGGTGAATACGATATCGTGCTAGCGGGGGGAGTGGAAAAAGCGTCAACGATGGATGTTAACTTTGCCACACGAACGTTTGCGATGGCGTGCCATGCGCCAACCGAAGGCCCGGTGGGACTCACCTTTCCCGGTGTATTCGCAATGGCAGCGCGAGTCTATTCGAGAAATTACGATATACCCCTTGATAACCTGAGAGAGAAAATGGCGTATGTTTCGGTGAAGAACCACCGGCATGGCGCTTTAAATCCTTTAGCACAATTTTATAAGAAGTACGGCGATTTAACGGTAGAAGAGGTGATCAAATCGCGATTAGTCGCTGATCCATTAACGCTTTTGGACTGCTGCCCCTTTTCGGATGGAGCGGCAGCGCTGGTACTCTGCTCCGCAGAGGAGGCGAGGAAGTATACCGACGAGCCGATTTACCTAGTAGGCACGGGACAGAGTTCGGGGACTCCATTAGCCAAGATGGAGGACTTAACAAAACCTGTTTCGAGGATCAGCTCTGCACGAGCAGCATTTAAGCATGCAAACCTCAGCCCCAAAGATATAGATATCGTGGAAGTTCACGACTGTTTTACGATTGCGGAATTGATCGCACTCGAGTGTATGGGGTTCTTTAAGTGGGGCGAAGCGGCAGATGCAACGGTAGAGGATCAAACTGAATTAGGTGGGAAAATACCGGTAAATATGTCAGGAGGGTTAATCGGCAAGGGGCATCCAATAGGCGCAACGGGCGCGTCCCAGGTTTACTGGATCGTTAAGCAGATGAGGGGCGAAGCACCAGAAGGCAATCAAATTGACCCGGTTCCGGAGTATGGGATGACTGATACACTCGGCGGCGACTTTGGAACGCTGTGCCATCTTATACTTGGCAGGACAAAGAAGTAGGGAATAGGGAATAGCCAATAGGGGATAGAGGAAGGGGATAGAAGTGGAGAAAGTAATAAATTCATATCAGGATTTGGAGGTGTGGAAGAAGGCAATGGAGTTGGTAACGGATATTTATAAAGTCACACAAACTTTTCCAAAAGAAGAACTTTATAGCATGACAAATCAACTGCGAAGGGCATCTGTGTCAGTACCAGCGAATATCGCTGAGGGATGGGGTCGAGGAACAACAAAGGAGTATATGCAATTCCTGAGAATAGCCCGGGGTTCTCTTTTAGAAGTAGAAACACTAATGACAATATCTCGCAACCTTGGATATGTGAATGCACAAATACAAGAACCGATATTACAAAAAATCCTGGAAATAAGCAAGATGGTGAACGCCTTAATAAACAGCCTAAAGCATAAATGACCCCTAATCCCTATTGGCTCTTCGCTAGTGGCTGCTAATAAATGGGGTGATGAAAAAATGGTGGGAAGAGAGCGTGAGGAAATGGATAAGGAATACCTGGTTTTAACCTATGCAGATTATGAGGATGGCATAAGAGACGGGAAATTGTTAGGGCTGCGGTGCGCAGCATGCAAAAAAATAACGTGCCATCCAATGCCTGTATGCCAGTGGTGCGGTGGCAGAACCCTTGAGAGAACAGAACTGAGTGGCGAAGGCGAGTTGGTGACGTTTACGGTAATCCGTGTACCTTCAGAGGGATTTGAAGATGATGTACCGTATATCCCGTGTCTGATGAAGACAAAGGAGGGACCGTGCGTTGTAGGACGACTCGATTACGATACTGCGCGTGCCACGCAAGAACTACTTGGTAAGCAAGTGAAACTGAGTGGTGCGTACACATACAAAGGAGATAAGTTCTCCGGCGGGCCTCGCACATGCCCTGTGTTTGGCGTTATAGAATGAAGAGGGAGAAAAGGAGAGAAGAATAGACGATAAAAAGATAATGAGCAGCTTAGAAGAGTTAGAGAGATTTATAGAGCGCCTTGAAGAGGATTCGAAGGTGGTTAGGGAAGCTTCCAGAACCTGATGCTGGACCCGCTATCTCCTGCGCACAACCGGAGTATTCGCGTGCATCATAGTCGCTTGTTGTGGGTGGTGAATTCCATTTTGTGTATAGGTCGAAGTCACTACCGTCAGGACCTGAATTAAATGCATACCCCTTACCAGAGCCGCTAAGAGAATAGGTTGCTGTATCACCGGATCCAGAAAGGCTGCCTGTTTTCCTGCCACTGTTAGCACCTGGGCTACCTGAAAGTGCCCAGCACTTCCAGTTACCACTGCCACTGTAAGAACGCACCATTATATAAAGTGTTCCTGAGCCGCTTGTTGTAAAGTATTCCAGAGATGTACTCGAGTAGCCTCTTGCATCGTAGTTGCTCGTTGTGGGTGGAGAGCCCCATTTCGCATACAAATCGAAATCTGCATTTTCATTGCCTGCCATCACAGCTGTAACGGTAGAGTAGCCAGATACTGAGAAGGTATAAG
>JACUTR010000047.1 GCA_014859735.1 Candidatus Methanophagales archaeon
TATTATTTAAGCGAGGCGAGCATAACTGATTACTATGAGGAGCGTTGGGATTGGTAATTCCAAAGATTGGGGAGAAGAGCAGAAAGTAAAGATCGAACGAGAGCAAGAAACGCTCAACAAGAAGATTGAAGCGTTTAACAGGAGGATTGAAGAGCTTGAGGACGAGAAAGAGCAGATGAAAGCATCGTATGAACGAGAGAAAGACCCTGAATTAGATCCGGAATTCCAAAGAATGGTCGAGCGTGCAATAACGAGGGTTGCTAATAAGCAGGGAGAGCTTAAAAAGAGGAGAGAGGAGCTTATCATTAAAAAGAACGAACTTGAGAACGAGGAGCGGCAGTTGAAGGTTATGATGGAACATGAGAAATACCCCGAATGGCTCGAACTCAAGAGAAAAAGAGATAAGGCGGTTGAAGAAGTAGAGAGACTTGAGGCTGAGATGAAGAGACTCATGGAAAGTGTTATATTTGATACGCGATCGAGATAAGTAAGCTTTGAAAGCGAACTAGACTAGACTGAAGAATCCAGATTCGTAATTTTTATAACCACTGTTCTATTCTCTTCTGCGAGCCCGTTGTTTTTTGCCGTGAGATCTTCGCCAATGCCGTACTCACGCGCTCTTCCGAGAAGTCATGCTCCTCACACAGAAATTCTTTTACCCCTTCCTCATTCGGCGTTCCCCATCTTAGTTCATACGATTCATTCACCGCGGGATGCAAGAAGATAGCTCGTACGAGTTCGTAATTCTCAATCCGCTCTATCTCCGATGCTGCTATTAATCTCTCGATGCTATGATATTCCTTTATCAGCTTCAACGCTCTTTTAGCTCCTATCCCTTTTATGCCCGGGTTAAAATCAGTGCCGATCAAGATTGCAAGGTCAACGAGTTCTTCCCTGGTTATTCCATGCGTTTCTTCGAGCTCTTTTAATATGACGACCTCCGGCGTTGCCTTTCTTCGCGGGGCACTCAGGTTTCTTATCATAACGGGTGCACCAAAAAGCAGGGAATCGTAATCTTGTGAGGATACAAGCTCTGCATCACCTCTCTGTACCATATAGGCAGCCTGAGCCTCTCCTTCAGCTTTCGCCTGCACACAGGGGATGCCCAGATGGGTTAAAAGCGTCTTCGCATCCTCGATTATCGCTGCATCAATTCGCGCCGATGCTTTCGCATACTTAAACGCTTCTTCAGGATACCGCAACTTTGCTTCTTCCCATTTCCTCCGTGCCTCTTCTCGCCTTTCCGACCTCGCTTTGGTAACCGCTCCTTTTAACTCTGGTGGTTTGCCATCAAAGACAAACACGGGTCTTATTCCCTTCTCCATCAAATTTGTCGTGCGATATATCAGCCCGGAGAGATGGGAGGTTATTCTACCCGAGGAATCCTTCAGTGGTGTTCCGTCTGGCTGGCGAATGATGCTTACGAATTGGTAAAGCATGTTATGTGCATCTATCGCGACAATTTTCCCTGAAATAGCCTCTAAACTCGTTTCTTTGGGCTCTACGAGCTCACCAATATTGACACCCATCTTGTACGTTATACTTCTTTAAGAATAATAACAGAGAAAGAAATAAAATAATGTAATTTGATAGTATAAAGGTCTCTGATATGAGTATCATATAAACCGGATACGTCAGACCTGATGCTTAACACGAAGAGGGGAAAATGAACGTCGTTGAAGTCTTGATAGAAGGGGGAAAAGCGAGCTCGGGACCGCCGTTAGGGCCTGCTCTGGGTCCACTTGGGGTAAACATAAAAGAAGTGGTGAGTTCGGTCAATGAGCTTACGAAGGATTATGCGGGGATGGAAGTCCCGGTGAAGATAACCATTGATGGCGGAAAGGTGAACATAACGGTGGGCACACCGCCGACCGCGGCATTGATAAAGAAAGAATTAGGAATTGAGAAGGCAAAAACGGACTCCACGAGTGAGTATACCGGGGATATCTCCTTAGAGCAATTAAAAGAGATAGCGAAAAAGAAGAAAGAAGGGATGTTAGCCTCTTCATTAAAAAAAGCGGTTAAAGAGATACTAGGCACGTGTGTTTCAATGCGCTTGAAGGTGGAGGGGAAGGATGCAAAAGAGATACAGAAAGAGATAGACGAGGGCAAATACGATGAGGTGATAACCGACTAAAATGGAAACCGACGAGATAGTTGGAGCTGTGGAGAAGGTTTTGAACTCGCAAGAACGGAGATTTGTTGAAAGTGTGGATCTCTGCATAAATCTGAAGAATATCGATTTAAAACAGCCGAAGAACAGGATAAATGTGGATGTAGTGCTCCCAAAGAAGATCAAAGAGACGAAGATTGGCGTCTTCGCTTCCGGCGAGATAGCGTTGAAGGCAAAGGAGGCGGGTGCAGAGGTGATCGACCCTGAGGAACTCAAGCGGATGAATAAGACGAAAGCACGTGCGATGGTACAAAAATACGATTATTTCGTTGCCGATGCCTCGCTTATGGCACTTGTAGGTAAGAGTTTAGGCACGATTTTAGGTCCGCGGGGTAAGATGCCAGAACCTATTCCACCGGGAGCCGAACCTGCGCAGATATTGTCGAGATTGAAGAAAATAGCCAGGATAAGGTCAAAAACGACCACCCTCTGGGTGAATATCGGCCGTAAGGACATGGATGTGAAGGATATCGCAGAGAATGCCGCTGCGGTAATAAAAGCAGTCGAATCGCGGTTAGAGCGGGGTTGGCAGAATATCGATTCGATTTACATGAAAACAACCATGGGTCCCGCAGTGAAAGTGGTGTGAGGAAGCGAGATGAAGAAGAGGGTGAAACGAGCTAAGGACTGGAAGAAGGAGCAGGTCTATGACCTCAAAAACTTGATTGGTACGTATCCAACGGTTGGTATGGCGAAGATACGGGGCTTGGGCGGTAAGCAACTCCAGCGGATACGAAGAGACTTTAAAGGAAATGCACAGATGCGAGTATCAAGAAATAGCTTGATCTCTGTTTCGTTAAATGAAAGTGGAATGAATGATATGGTGGATTTGATAGACGATCAGATGGCGTTGATCTTTACCCATTTGGATGCATTTGAATTGTATAACGTGCTGGAAGCGGGAAAGATACCGGCGCCCATAAAAGCAGGTGCCGTCGCCCCGTTTGATATCGTCATAGGGGAGGGGCCGACCTCACTCAAGCCGGGACCGATCGTTGGCGAATTACAGAGTTTGGGCATACCTGCAGGGATAGAAGCTGGTAAGGTCGTGATAAAGCAAAGAAAAGTCGCGGTGAAAGAAGGAGAGAAAGTTTCACCTCCGCTTGCGGACATTTTGGCACGGCTCGAGATCTACCCGGTAAAGGAAGGGCTGGATTTATGCGCGGTATATGATCGGGAAGGAACCGTGCTCTTCACGCCTGACGTTCTGCATATCGATCTCGAGAAGTACGTCTCGGATGTGAAGGAAGGGGTGAAAGGGGCGTTCTCACTTGCCACACACCTGAAGTATGGCTATCCAACTCGGTATACGATTGCGGATCTGCTCTACGAGGCGAGAGACAAGTCTGTAGCGTTGGCACTCACCATTTCGTATCCAACGCCGGAGACCATAAAGCCACTGCTTCAGAAGGCATATTCCAATGCCCGAAATCTCTCGCTCAATGCAGGCATATACGAGCGCGAAACGATGCCGTCTCTGCTTGCAAAGGCAGGTGCAAAGGCACAACGGCTCGCAGCATACGTGGGGAGGAAATCATAACCGAAATGGTTAACTGATCTCTATGAGTTGGATATCAAAGGTGAGGTCTTTCCCTGCCAAAGGATGGTTGGCATCTAATGTCACGCTCGATTCCGAGACATCGGCCACCATGACGAAAATTATCTGGCCATCATCTTGACGGATTTGTAACTGCTGATCAACCTCTAATTGCAGGTTCTCCGGAAATTTATTTCGCTCTACCATCACTACCATTTCCTCATGGTGTGGGCCATACGCTTCATCCACCGGTATTGTGACGGTTTTCGATTCGCCTAAATTCATCCCGACGACCGCTTGTTCAAAGCCCGGGATTACCTGACCCTCGCCTAGAGTAAATTGCAGCGGGTCACAATCAATTGAGGAATCAAATACCGTGCCATCCTCCAATTTGCCCGTGTAGTGAACCTTAACGGTATCACCATATTTTGCCGGTCTCATTTTTTCTTTTCTCCTTTCATTTTGCCCGTAATACCTTCCACGGGATATGTTGGTGCAGGTCTATAAGTAACTTGCCATATCAAATAGCTCGTTTTACTAATTTCCACGGCGGCCCCTTCTCCATCACACTCATTTGAAGAACAGTGGCTCGGTTAAGAATTCGACGCCTGGTGGTCACGACTTGCTGGGGAGCAAAGTCGACGACTGCATGCCAGTCTGGGTGTTCCACATGGATGGGATGGAGCACCACATCGGAGATGCAGAGCAGTTGCTCGCCCCGCGAGGAAATGGCCAGTGCCATGTGACCGGGTGTGTGGCCAAACGCTGCGAGGGCGCTGATACCGGGCACAATTTCCGTTTCATGGTCAACGAGGTCGAGCTGGCCTTGGATTGGTGGGAGGTTGTTGTCTGCGAACGCGTGGAGGAGTTCTTTGGCGTGTTCATCAACCTTCAGTTCCGCTAGACCTGAGGTCCAAAAATCATATTCCGATCAGGATCACTCTCATGATTATGCCAACCGACAATGAAACGACCGCCATCAAGCCAGCTGCTTTGAGCAGAGCCAGGCTGCCTAACTCCCGGAACAGAACCACAAAGGTCGCAATGCACGGGAAATACGTGGTCAATATGATGCAAGAAATCGTCAACTGCTGTGGAGTCATACCCAGAGGCAATAACATGCCAATCGCTATATCCTTCCTCAAGATGCCAAGAAGCAACGCGGCAATCGCTCCCTCTGGTAAACCGAGCACTGTCGTGAGAATGGGGGAGAATATTCGGGCGAGTATATCGATCATGCCCGATACAGAGAGCAGGTTCACGATGAAGATGCCTACTATAACGAACGGAACCGCCTCCGCGAGAAAGCCATACGCCTTGGACCACGTTTTCTTGAGTAACGTTCTGGGATCGGGTTTCCGATAGGGGGGAACTTCCAGTAATAATTCCGGGCTCTCTCCTTTGACGATTCTTTTCAAGAGCAAGCCTAAAAGGATATAGAGCACTAAAAGGGTGGAATAGACGATGAGTATCCATTTCATGCCATATCTACCCAGAATGGCAAAGATCATTGCTGATTGCGCCATGCACGGAATCGAGATAGCCATGAGTGTCATTGCGATGAACCGCTGCTTTTCTGTTTCCAGTATGCGCGTCGCTAACGCACCGGGTACGTTGCACCCACAGCCCAGTATCGTTGGCACGATCGCTGATCCATGCAATCCGAGCTTGTGCAACCCGGTATCGACGAGAACCGCGAGTCGTGGTAAATAGCCGATGTCTTCGAGTATACTGAGCATGAAATAAAAGGTGATGACAAACGGCAGCACTATACCAAAAGGGATATAGAATCCCGTCGTCAGGAGACCCAGGGACTGCTCGAAATCCAGGGATTCAATAGTGGATGTACCCACTAAGAGATCGTGCAACAGCCCGCTCGGCACAAATGAATTGACAGCGCCCACAATCCACGGTCCATAGTACGTATAGAAGAGTGGATCCATCAGATAGTCAATGATCACATTCCCTACCTCGATTATGAAGAGGAACATGAGGAGTATCACGAGTATCGCAAGGGGTATGCCGGTTGTTGGCCTTACCGTGGTATCCGCGAACCGTTCCCATATCGTGTGATGGCGGTGATGCACCACTTGAACATCCCGAATAATCTCACCGACTTTCAACCACCGTTCCTCTTCAGACATTTGCTTGAGCGTTTTGGATTGCTGAGCGTCACCGACTGCGGATGACAGTTCCTTTATCCCCGTTCCACATATCGCACAGGTTGGGACAATCGGCACTCCAAGCACCCTCTCCAATTTTGTCACGTCGATATCAATGCCCAGATGCCTGGTCTCGTCCCACATGTTCAACGCGATGACCGCGGGCTTCTTCGTCTCCAGAATTTCTAAGGTCAGGTAAAGGTTCCGTTCCAAATGTGTTGCATCGACGACAGTTATGACGATATCCCCCTCGTGAAGCATGGTCTGGGCCACTGCCTCGGCTTTTGAAGTAGGCTCGAGGGAATAGGTGCCCGGTACATCAATGAGCTCGAACTTTTCTCCTCCAATGAAGGTGGTGCCCTTTATAAAATCAACAGTCGTCCCGGGATAATTCGACGAGATCACATTCACACCGGTCAGACGTGAGAAAACGACACTCTTACCAACGTTCGGGCAGCCCATCAGCGTTATCTTCTTCATATCTTCTGGATTAAGATCTGCCGTGCCATCCCCCTCCCAATTGCTATCAGCGTTCCTTCAACGTCTATGACGAGCGGCCCCCTCGCAGGTTGTGTCGCTATTATCACGACGATCTTTCCTTCCTTGAGTCCCATCGTCCTGAAGTGGCGCTGCCTCCCGCTGCCAGCTCCTAACGCAACAATTTTCGCCCGTTCACCGGGTAACAGCATGGTAAGGGGAACCGGCCCTCTATCCGTGTTCGTATCACCCACCCGTTTCTCCACCATTTTTATGGACCTCGATCTCACCTCTTCTATCACTAGTCCTCCCACAAACTTCCCGAAACGCACTATTTACTTTAAAGTTAGGGATACAAAAATCCTTCCCTAAAAAGGTTCGGTTTTGCAAAAAAACCTAAAAAGTTAGATTTTAGCCGAAGAGCGGATGGTCTTTTGCTTCTCGCTTCTCGCTGCACAGGGATGCACTCCGGTCTTACAGAACGTTTCGAAGTGCTCCAGCCATTGTGGATAATCCGGAGCGGTCTTCACAAACCGCACAAATTTTTTAAGCTGCTCTATTGTTTCAGGCTCCAATTCGTGCTCAATGATGCATGCATCTTTATTCGCGATTTTCTTCGAGACTTTTATTATTTCTAAGAACGATCTGATGGTATCATGTCGTTCTTTTACAACACCTGCTATCTCTCTCCCTTTTGGTGTTAATCGAACGCCATCGTATTTTCGATATTCCACGAGATCCATGTCGTTCAGTCTCTTTACCATTTCCACAGCGCTCGGGGGTTTAATAGCTAAAGCAGATGCTATATCCCTCATCCTCGCGTATCCTTTCTGTTCCGTGATTTCCTGAATTGCTTCGAGATAATCTTCCGCTTTCCTACTGAGCATACTCTGATAATATTAGGGTACCCTATAAATAAATAATAGTATGCTTCAAATTTACAAAAGTAGCAATAAGAATAGTTGAGATGGTGTCCACGGAGATGAAGGAAAAAACGATATGCTTTGACCTCGAAGGGCCGTTATCACCGCAGGATAACGCGTACGAAGTGATGAAGCTCATGGGGAACGAAGGCGCTTTTATTTTCGAGGTTATAAGCCGGTATGATGATATTATATCCCTTGAGGGGAGGGAAGGCTATGAGCCGGGTGATACCCTTGCCTTGATCGTCCCTTTCTTTTTGGTGCACGGTATAACCGAGGATGATATAAGGAAGGTATCAGAGCGTGCAAAGATAGTGGAAGGTGCAGAATACCTATTTGAGAAGTTACAGGCTGACAATTGGGATATTTATATCATATCCACCAGTTACGAGCAGCATGCGTATAATATCGGCCATCAACTGGGAGTGCCAGAGGACCATATTATCTGTACGAAGCTGGATTTGGTAAAAAGGAAGCATACGTTACAAGCATCTGTTTTTACGGTACTCAAGAAAGCGCGAGAAGAGATAATGGAGCTTTATTCAGACATTGAGAATACAGAACGCATAGTGAATCGTCTGGATGAGCTCTTCTTCCACCAACTCCCTGATTTGGGCTATGATATCTTTACGACCCGGGTAGTGGGCGGAGAACGGAAGGCAGAAGCTATACGGGAGATAACAACCAGAAAAGGAATGGCGATAGAAGACGTCATCGCTGTTGGTGACAGCATTACTGATTATAAGATGCTGAACGAGGTTGCTTCACAGGGTGGTATAGCGGTTGTCTTCAACGGTAACGAATATGCAGTTCCGTATGCCAATGTAGGGCTCGCATCTGTGGATATTCGGTTTCTGTATCTGGTATGCGAGGCGTTTGAACGCGGAGGGAAAGGGGCAGTGATGGAGGTGGCGACGAAATGGGAGGAGACTCGGAGCGCTTTTGAAAAGAATCCCGCGAATATTCCGGATGGGTATATCACACCAGAGATAAAGGATTTTCTCACCACTCAAAAGGGAAAGATGCCTTTTCCTTATCTCCATAACCTTGAACGTGCAGACGACCGAAGAAAGGGGGAGATAATAACAATACATAAGCGGCTGCGAATGCAGGTGCGAGAGGACGCGGGTAAGCTGGGATAAAAAGAAGGATGTTTAAACCGCTTCGATCGTTGACGGTGGCTTTTTGGTTATGTTATACGTAACACTTACCACCGCGGGCACTTCGGTCGTTATTCGTTCCGCCAATCTCTCTAAAGTCTCGTGAGGGAGCTTTGTTGGTGAGCCGGTTCTTGCATCCTCGCTATCCCAGCATCGTACCTCTACCTGCATGCCATAATCCCTTTTTCCTCCTCTCAGCCCGGTAACTTTATCCTCATGCAAGATCGCGAGATATTGAAATGCCCCGGTGCTCTCCAGTTCCTCTTCAACAATTTTTGTCGCCTTTCTTATCAGTTCTACTCGTTCCGGTGTGACTTCCCCTATCACGCGCGCGGCTAACGCCGGGCCTGGGAAAGGAGGTCTCGTGTATACCTCTTCGGGTAAGCGGAGCGCGCGTGCGACTGCTCGTATTGCCCGCTTTCTGAGTTGAATTAACGGCTCTATCACGGTGTAGCCATACGCTTCTTGTGTATCGATCCCCAGCTGTTCGAGGATATTATGCTGTCGTTTAATTCCCGCGACCGTTTCTTCGACGTCGGTATAATTCGTACCCTGGAGAAGATATCGTGCGCCGCTCTCTTTGACAAGCGTGCCAAAGACATCCTTATAAAAGGTCTGAGTAATCGCTTCTCTTTTGGCTTCGGGATCGGTAACGCCTTTGAGCGCATCGAAAAACTGCTTTTTGGCATCCACGATCTCTACCGGTATACCCACCGTTTCGAAGAGAGCAGCGATCCTTTGCGGCTCATCCTGTCTCATCAAGCCGTTATCAATGAAATAGGTTTTCAATCGATCTCCTAACGCTCGGTGACCCAACACGGTGACCGTGGACGAATCGACGCCACCAGATAACGCATTGATAGCCGCACCACTTCTGACAATCGACGTAATCTCTTCTACTTTTCGTTCTATAAACTCTTCGGGATGTAACTCCTCGACTTTTAGCTCTTTGATCCGCATGATTGTAATACTCACCAGTAATCTTTAAAATCTTTTTTAAGCGGATACCTCAGTACCTCTTTACGCTTGATTGCGGGTATATCAAGTTATGAGAAGAAATCAGGATGGAACGAACAGAAGGCACGGCCGGATGCGATTTGTTATGCGATGTTGCGAAACAGCCGCTCCGCTAATTTAATACTTTAAATAGAAGAGGGGATAATAATTGTCCTAAAAGATATGGAAAAAGAGGCGATTGGGAAGGAGAGAGTATTTGAAGCGGTAGAGAAGTATGATGTGAATTTCATCGGACTTTGGTTCACCGATATCCTGGGGAACTTAAAGAGCGTTGGTATCGCTATTACTGAATTAGAGACAGCCTTTGAGGAGGGCATGGGCTTTGATGGCTCTTCAATAAAAGGGTTTGCACGGATTGATGAAAGCGACATGCTCGCGAAACCAGACCCTGCTACATTCCAGATAATTCCGTGGAGACCGAAGGAGGATGTAGTTGCGAGGATGTTCTGTGATGTCTTACAGCCCGATGGCAGTCACTACGAAGGTGACCCCCGGTATGTATTGAAGAGGACCCTGGAGAAGTTGCAGGAAGAATACAGCTACACCTTCAATGTTGGGCCTGAGCTGGAATATTTCTATTTGAGGAACGACAAGAGTCTGGAGGTGCTAGATGAAGGGGGGTACTTCGACTTAACGACACTGGATGCGGGAAGCGACTTACGAAGAGAGACGATAGCAATGCTCGGTGCGATGGGCATAAAAGTAGAAGCGAGCCACCACGAAGTTTCCCCGTCGCAACACGAAATAGACCTTAGATATACCGATGCGCTGACGATGGCGGATCAGGTGATGACCTATCGATTTGTGGTAAAGGAGATCGCACAGCAACGCGGCTGTTATGCCACGTTCATGCCAAAACCCATCTTCGGGGTGAATGGCTCTGGAATGCATGTGCATCAATCGTTGTTTAAAGGAACGAGAAATGCATTCTTTGAGCCGGATGAGGAATTTCATCTCTCTGAGGTAGCTAAACAGTTTACCGCAGGATTATTACGGCATGCACCGGAGATAACCTCGGTAACCAACCAGTGGATAAATTCGTACAAACGGTTGGTTCCGGGATACGAAGCGCCGGTCTATATCACCTGGGCACGAAGGAATCGGTCCACACTCGTACGGATGCCAATGTACAAGCCGGGAAAAGAGGAAGCGACACGGGTAGAATTCCGCAGCCCGGACCCTGCATGCAATCCGTACCTCGCATTTTCGGTGATGCTCGCTGCTGGAATGACCGGGGTAAAGAACCGGTATGAATTGCCACCACCGACGGAGAAGGATGTTTACCTGATGAATGAGGTGGAACGGGAGCGTGAGGGGATAAAAACACTACCCGGGAGCTTGATTGAAGCAATCGTACTGACCGAGAAGAGCGACCTGGTGAGAGAAGCGTTAGGCGAGCATATATACCGGAACTTCATCACCTCGAAGAAAGTGGAATGGGATCGATATCGCGTGAACGTGACGGAATGGGAGTTGAAGGAGTACCTATCGGTGCTGTGAAGATTTTTCATACTCAAATCAGTCCAAGCAACTGCTTATTACCTATGTTCACGTTGTTCAGATGGCTTTTCGCCGCTTCATAGCAGCGGTGCACCTGTTCTCGCGGCGTGATGGGCATATCGCGCATATAAAAATCCGGATGGAATACGAGCAGTGAATAAGGTATATCAGGATTAAGGTTCGCGATAAAGGAAGCGATATGATCCACCTCCTGCTCGTCTATATAGAATGGCACGAGCAACGTCGTCGCGGTGAGAACCGGCGGATCGGACGGGTCAAAGAATTCTGCTGCGATCAGCTCGAAGTTCTCGTACGCCCTCTTATTAGAAACGCCGCTCAGTGCTCTGCTCAGGTTAGGGTCAAATGCTTTGAGGTCGAATTTGACAATTCCACCGCTTTTAAATGATAGTTCCGCCGCACGCCGCACCATATTCCGGTTGCCACAGCCGTTCCATTCCCAGCATATCCTCAGGTTTCTATCTGCTAAAATCGCCTCTGAAGCACGCAGAGCAAACGGGAGCTGTGGTTCTGGACTCCCACCAAAGTAGCAGATGCAATACGCATCTTCGCGCTGTTTCACGCTTGAAACAAAGTCTTTTACGCTTATCGGTTTGATCATTCCGAACGCCTTATGCGAGGCATTCTGGCAGAAGATGCAATCGAAGTTGCAGCCGTAGAAGAATACCGCGATGTTTACCTTTGCGTAGTGCGAAGAGCCGGGACAGAACCATGCAGCGCAACAGTTTGTTGGTAAAGGGTCACGGTACGCATACAGAAATGCATGGTCATCGGGTGCTAAAGGCCTTAATTTTCCGTTAACGTTCTCTTTCAGCCCGCAGTAGCTTATCTCACCTTC
>JACUTR010000048.1 GCA_014859735.1 Candidatus Methanophagales archaeon
GGTAGTATTGGTATATATTAGGATTTGGGATTTTTTAGGGAGCTAAACAAATACGCTTTTTATATGTGCGCAGGCAATTATTAGGTAATTGTTGGACAGCCTCTTTACCATGCAATCAGTATCTTACGAGAGGCACCTGTCGAGAGATTGTTCCAGAGAAAAATTGGGGTGCGATTCAAGCTATTTCCTATTGTTTAAATGGGCAGATCGATAAGCAGCCTAAATGTGCTCACGAACTAATGAATTTTCTAAGCTCTTACGAACTTGAAACGCTTGTGTTTTTGATACTAACAAATGCAGGTCTTTTTGTGCCCGCATGGCGGGGAGGAACACAAAAAGGATTCGATTTAATTGCCTATAATTTTACACATTCAGCAATCAAAAAACTTCAACTTCCCGTTGAATCTGAGGATAGATCGAAATCAAGTTTCACTTTTCAGGTTAAGAAAGGAAAAGTTAAAAAACATAGTGAATTCGCCGATTTCACGGTTGCAACAGAATATGACGATGATGATAAGAAAATATTAAATGCTGGATGGCTTCTTTAAAACATTAAAAATGAACCTAAAACAAGAAAATGGTTTAGAAATTTGTTGTACTGGATTCCCGATATTGACTCTAAGATAGATGAAATAAATTGCTAAATTCCATCTTTCCTTCTCAGCCCATCTTCATCTGCATATCTCTCGATCAATGGGCTGAGTAATTCGCTATACCACCCCTTTTTGATAAATCGCGGATAGATCGGCAACCGTTCTCTTAATTCGAAGGGCGCAATTATTCTCCTCAGTTCTGCCTCACGTGGCCACGGTGATTCTGGATTTATATAATCTATGGTTTTTTCCGATATCCCACCGAGATCTGACGCACCCAGTTCTATTAGTTCTTTCGGTGAGGTTAAATTGGGAGGAACCTGTATCGCTATATCATCAGGCAATAATTCCCTCGCTGCACGGACAGCATCTTTCATCTCCCCGAAACTCGGCTGTTTCTTGTTCCACATCGGCGTGAACGGCTTAGGCCAAAAAGGCTGAATGATAACTTCTTGTATATGCCCGTATTTCTCGTGTAGCGATTTTAGAGCCTCCAAAGAGTGAATACGATCCTCTTTCTCCTCTCCTATTCCCACTAAGATGCCCGAAGTGAACGGAATTTGCAGTCTTCCTGCCTCTTCGATCATCTTCAATCGCACCTCTGGATCTTTGCCCGGCGATCTCCTGTGTGCTTCAAGCTCTGCGGTCGTCTCAAGCATTAAGCCCATTGAGGCATTCACGTCTCGTAACGCCTTGAGCTCCTCTGTACGTAACACGCCCAAATTGCAGTGAGGGAGTAAACCATGCTCTATCGCAAGCGTGCAGAGTTCCCGTGCACATTCAACGAGCGAGGTAAATCCCGCTTCGATAAGACGGTTTTTGAAGAACGAAGAGAGATAAGAGAGTTCTGGGCTCTCGCCCGTTGTAAAAAGGGCTTCGGTTGCCGCCCCTCTGGTATGGACAAGATTCAAAAATTCCGTCACGCCGATAACGTACGCATCTTCAAAGCTGCGAGCTCTAAACCCGCAGTAGTCGCATGCATTCCTGCATACGTTCGTCACCGGTATGAAAATGTTCTTGGAGAAGGTGATGTATCTGTTCTTCATTCCATTCAATAACTCAGTTAAAGTATAAAAGCGTACATAAACAAAAGTAGAGTAGGGTGTAAGAAGATATGAAGATAATACCGGGCATTTCCTCACAGATCTTGGCTACAAGAATCGCGGCGGAACTGGGCGGTGAAGCTTGTTTATGCGAGTTCAAGAAATTCCCCGATGGCGAGTTGTATACGCGCGTGGTTGATGGGATAAAAGACGAAGAGATAATCATCGTGCAAAGCCTCATGGCTGATACTGGTCTGATATCCCTGTTACAATTGATCGACGCCGTTGAAGAAGCACATAAAACAAGCGTGGTTATCCCTTACCTGGGGTACGCAAGACAGGATAAGCGGTTTAAACCCGGTGAAGCGATCAGTTCACGGGCAATCGCGAGAGGCATAAGCTTTGCCGGCATCGTTGATAAAATTTATGTGGTTAACGTGCATAATAGAGCGGTTCTGGAGTATTTTGATGTTGAGGCAAAGAACCTGGATGCGGCTCCTTTAATTGGTGAGTACATAGCGAAAAAAGGAATAGTACAGCCGGTGATCATCGGGCCCGACGAAGGTGCGAGAGAATTAGCGAAAGCAGTTGCTGCCCCTCATGGCTATGCTTACGATGTGCTGGAGAAGAAACGGATAAGTGGTGATGAGGTGGTAATAAAGCCGAAAGAGCTGAGCGTAGAAGGAAAGAACGTTGTTATTGTAGACGACATCATCTCCACGGGTGGCACCATAGCAGAAGCGGCTTCCATGATTAAAGTACGAGAGGCAAACGAAATTTATGTCGCATGCATCCATGGGCTTTTTGTGCAAAATGCACCCCTGCGAATACTTAACGCCGGCGTCAAAGAGATAATCGCAACAGATACAATAGAATCAGTCTTCAGTGAGATAAGCGTCGCAAAGATGGTTGCAGAAGAATTGACCACGTGAATGCACTGCAAGCATCAACGAGAAAGAGGATTTAAAAATCTCTCAAAGCTATATACTTTTATCTCTTCATACAGCCCATAAATAATACTCACAGCCAGGATAAGATATACTACACTTACTGCACCAAGTGTGCCGAACATATTCGTAATCACAAGCAAAGCACCTAGAAGACCACAGCCCATCATCGCAATCTTCACCGTGTATCTATCTACCGCCCTCTTTATCGCTTTTATACTTCTCCTATAACCGCGAATCGGGATACCAGAATCACGAATCAACGTTCGTATATCCCTTGTTTCCATGCCCGGTGATAATTTCACCCATATCCAGGCGGATAACATTGAACCTGCGAACATTATTAATAGGTCAGCTGAGATTCGTACCGCAATTTGCCAACCCGCAACATTCGGATAAGCGCTGTTCACAAGTGTCGGGAACCAGTCCCACGGGCTGTAAATAGGATCAAGATAAAACATCAAGCCTGATGTTGCACTCCCAAACTCATATGTCCCCAGGATAGTAATGCCATGAGAATAAAGCAACCTCCCGAGACCCTGTATGCTTGATTGCAGTAGCCTTCCCAAATTCAAAAATACCAGTGGAATAGCAATCGCCCATGTAAAGTGCACAAACCTGATTGGAAATCGTATTCTACCCTGTCTCCTTTTTGAATAATCTGGTATTTTTAGCTCTATACAAGCACATAACAGGTAAATCACGAGGAAGAACAGAGCGACTGTGGTGATAAGCGCGATTACATGATGCTGGAAAAGGAAAACAATTACACCTTCAGCTATCACATATGGCTCTACTTGCCCCGCTATTTCTATCCATCTCGGTATTACACCCACTGCAAAGCCACTTCCATCTGATACCCAATTTACAAGCCCGTTAATTATCTGATGTGAGACACCAGCAACGATAAAAAGACCCACTCCAGAACCTATTCCCCATCTTGACACTACTTCCTCCATGTAATATACGAGCATGCCGCCGATGAAGACCTGAAGAAAGAGTAAGAAAGAAATGAAACGCAGAGATACCCCAAGCTGGTGTGCAATATCCGGATTAGGCATATAAAAGCCCATAGCGTAGGTGAAGCTTATGAAAATAGCAAAGCATAGCACGAGCAGTTTCTGCATGTTCAGATAAAACGCCTGGTCCTTGGGATTGGTTAAGTTGAGCTTCATTATCTTAGGACCTGCCAAGATCTGTAAGATAATAGAGGCATTTATGATTGGCATAACTCCAAGAGCGGTCAGTGAGTAACTTTCTCCTGCGAAGATCGCTCTGAACCTGCCAAAAAGGTCCAGAGATTCCGGAGACAGCCCGAAAAGGGGGACGTTCCCCAGTACAAAAAAGAGTATGAGTATCGCAACCGTCCAGCCTAACTTCGCTTTAAAATGAACGTGCCAACCCGGGCGTTCAACCATCGGGATTTTACTTAAAAATGGCGTCCAGGCATCCCTCAATTTTGTCCCCTCCAATCCCATCTCGTCTTCGTTATTCTCCGCCAAAGAAGCGTCTCATCATCGGATACATCTCCATCATCTGCTCTGATGCCACATCCTCATAAAGCCGGTATGCGATGCTCACTGCCAGGAGCAAGCCAATGCCTGATGCCTCTCCAAGTGTGCCAAACATATTTGAAAGAACGGCTAACGCACCAAGGATAGCGCCCCCCATGATCGCTATTTTTGGGATGTATCCCTCCATCATTCTCTCTATTATTGCTGGATTTCTACGATGTCCCGGGATCTGGAGCCCCGACCGGTAGATCTGAGCTGCCACATCCTTAGCCCCCATTCCCGTTGTATTTATCCAGAAGAGTGCGAATATCGCTCCACCTATGACCATAAAAGAGAGGCTAACCGCTAATTTCATGGCAATTTGCCAGCCCGCGATGTTTGGGTCCACAAGTGGAGGAAACCAATCCCAGGGGCTATGAATAGGGTCGAGATAATACACCAAGCCTGATAGTGCTGCTCCCGTTTTTTCATCATACGTCCCGAAGATAGTAATCCCGCGAGAATAAAACAGCCTTCCAAATCCCTGTATGCTCGCCTGTAACGCAGACACGAGGATTATCGGGAGCACACTCGCGTATAAAAGCTTGATGGGGAACCTGCCACGGGCACCTCGTGCCATAGAATGCGCCAGTGGGATCTCTAAACGCGTACTCTCGAGGAGAACAACGAGGAAAAATATCCCTATCGTTGAGATAAGCGCGATTAAGTTGTGCTGGATAAGGAACGTTATTCCTCCCTCTAATATCACATACCCTTCCACATGAAAGGGTGATCCGGGCCATAAGAGCTGTATCCACCGTGGTATCACACCAACTGCCAATCCCCCCTCACCTTCAGCGGAGACCCAACTTATAAGCCCGGTAATTACTTGCTGTGAGACACCCGCGATGATGAATAATGAAACACCTGAGCCTATCCCCCACTTCGATACCACCTCATCCATGAAGTAGATAAGCATTCCGCCGATGAAGATCTGGATGAAGAGCAAAAAACGGATGCCCTCCAGAGATAGACCGAGCTGGTCCGCTATCGCTTGGCTGGGCAGATAAAAGCCTACAACATACGTCAGGCTAATGAGCACGGCAAAGGCCACGACGAGCAATTTCTGTATATTCTGGTAAAACGCCTGGTCTCTTGGATCGCTCAAATTTAATTTGATGATACCCGCACCGACCAGAAGCTGTAAGACAATCGAAGCATTAACAATGGGCATGATCCCAAGAGCGGTCAGTGAGTAACTTTCTCCTGCGAAGATCGCTCGGAACCTGCCAAAAAGGTCCAGAGATTCCGGCGACAGCCCGAAAAGGGGGACGTTCCCCAGTGCAAAAAAGAGTATGAGTATCGCAACCGTCCATCCTAACTTCGCTTTAAAATGAACGTGCCAACCCGGGCGTTCAACCATCGGGAATTTACTTAAGATCGGTGTTAATGCATCTCTTAAGCGTATCTCGGTCATCTAAGCACCATTCACGCTCCGCTTTCCACTTCTACCACTCCACCCACCCGTTCTATCTTCTCCTCTGCGGTCTTTGATACCTTATCCGCTTTGAGCATCAGCTTCTTCGTTACCTTCCCCTTACCCAATAATTTCTGTATCCCGAGTTCATGTAGATCGAGATGAATGGCATCGCCTTCTTCTTTAGCCTTTCCTTGCGCGAGCAGTTCTTCGAGCTGTTCTTCCACCTCACCTACATTCACCGCCTTATCGTCACTGCGACCTTGCTGTTGCGGGACAGAGCTGCGTTTCCCTTTGACAATACCCCTTTTCAAAGACCGCACAACGTGGACATCGTATGCACCGGCATTACCAACGCCACCTCTGCTTCCTTTACCTCGCCTCTTCTTATGCGAGCCCCCACCGCAGGTTCTTGTTCCCCGTATCCTTTTTATCCGCTTCTTCATACTGTACGCAGACCTCTCATCTATAACCTACCAGCAATTTAAAGGCATATCTCTTATATACCTTTCTTTTATACCTTGACAATAGTATAGTTTACTTTGTATTATAAATTGGAGGATTTGGAGAGATGGTAAAGATAGATATAAAAATAGAAAATGTAGTCGCGAATGCACGGATTGCTGATAGCTTAGATCTGGAATATATCGAATCGAAGTTAGAAAATGCGATGTTCACGAAAAAGAAATTCCCTGGTCTGGTGTATAGAACAAAAGATCCAAAATCCGCTTTTCTTATCTTTCGTTCGGGGAAAGTGGTCTGCACGGGATCAAAGACCGAAGAAGGTGTTCGGAGGGTGATAGATAAGCTTGCCGCAGAGCTCAGGAGCATAGGTATAACAGTGGAAGAGCATCCGGATTTTGTCGTGCAAAATATCGTTGCTTCTGCCAATATTGGAAGAGAACTCAACCTCGGGGCTATCGTGGTGGGGTTGGAGCTCGAAGGCATGGAGTACGAGCCTGAAGTTTTCCCTGGATTAGTGTATCGAATAACTGATCCAAAGAGTGCGATATTGATCTTCAGCTCCGGGAGGCTGGTTATAACCGGTGGGAAGACGATGGAGGATTGTGAAAGGTCAGTGAAGGTATTACATGATAAATTGACCGAATTAAAGCTCCTTTAAAAGGCGGAAATACTCAGCACTCCACATTTATAAAAGGACGGGGAGGAGTTGAACAGGAGGAGAAGAGAGATCAGGATAAACAGTTTTACGTTAAAGCTTCTTTGAGACTCTCGAGATTGAATTGTGTATTTGAACAGCCATTTTTTGTTAATGGAATCCCTTTAACTGCCAATCCTCGTGATTCCGCGACACGTATTCCCAGTTTTATCTCCTCAGGGCATGCGATTCCTGAAACCGCATCGCACTTGATGCGTTCAAAGATCTTCTTTATACATGACCCACCAGGCAAAATAAATACTTTATAGCCGTTTTCTTCGGCAAGTTCGGTTGCATGATTCGCAAAGCAATCGGTTGAGCAGTGGTTGCAGAAAAAAGAAGAACATTCAGGGTCAAATTCCGCTTTGCACCTCCAATCCATGTATTTTCTGCAGCAATGTGGCACAAAGAGTATTTTTTCTTTCGCCTTTTTGAAATCCTCCTCGTGAACCAGATTTTTAATTTGAAGATCCACCAGGTCCTCAACAATAGAAATGGCGTCTTCCAACTGGATCCCGAGTACTTTATCCACGCCAAATTTTCTCACACTATTCTCCAGGAATCCGCTAATCTTCTTGTGCAGGTCTCGTTTATCCACTACCTTTGCAAGTTCTTTGAAGAATTCGCGTGGAAGTTTGGTCAAATCGTAGGTGAACGAATATGCCATACTTTCATAGATGAATTGAGTGGTATTAAAAGTATTCATCCCTCGGCTCGGTGCTTCGAGATCTCACCAGTGAAATAAATGATGAAAATCGGTTGAGCAGATCGTTATGTTATCACCGCGATAGCCGCTCCACATTTGGGACATTTATTCTCCGATGTGAGGTGATAACTCATCACGTCAAATCCATATCGCTTGATGACCAGTTCACCGCACCTCGGGCAATAGGTATCTTCGTAGGGATGCCCCGGGACATTGCCGAGATACACATAATTCAACCCCTCTTCTTTTCCTATCTCGCATGCCCGCTCCAGTGTTTCAACAGGTGTCCTCCCTTTGTAAAGACCGAGTTCAAGCGACTTATAAGCTGGATAATACTGCGTTACGTGCCAGGGCGTGTTCTCTCCCGTGTCTTTCCTGATTCTCGACGCTATGCTTCTCAAGCAGTCTGCATCATCATTCACGCCCGGTATAATGAGCGTTGTAACCTCAACATGAACTCCCTTTCCCCTCGCTTCCGTTATATTCCGCCATACTTTCTCAACATCCGCGCCACAATACTTCAGCACCGCTTCCTTACAGCCCTTTACATCTACATTCATCGCATCTAACCCATGCTCTACCAGCAACCTGAGGGCACCAGAACTCATATATCCATTCGTCACGTAGGTATTGTAGTACCCCTCCTTTTTAGCGAGTACAAACACCTCAAGCGAGTATTCAAGAAGCAGTGTTGGCTCGTTGAAGGATATCGAAGTCCCCTGGCATCCCATTTCTCTCACTAAGTGCACGAATCGCTCTGGCGAGATATAATTACAAACGTTTTGTGAAAAAGGTTCTTTGCTAATCTCCCAATTCTGGCACCAGGGGCAGGAGAAATTACAGCCGTGACTCCCAACCGTTAATGCTCTGGTTCCGGGAAAGAAATGGAAGAAAGGTTTCTTTTCTATTGGATTGGCACTTATCGAGGAGATATCGCCATATTCGAGGGTATACAGTTTCCCCTCTCTATTCATCCGCGTTTTACAGAACCCTAACTTACCGACAGCAATCTCGCAGAACCGTTCACAGGTTTTGCACCTCACGTTTTGCCCTGCTTGCTCATATAACACCGCTTCTTTTACACAGTTTGTGCTTTTCATCCATCGCTAAACCCTTTCTTATGGAGCATCCTATTAGATTATAAATACGATCACGGATGAAACTAATATTAGGGAAGTAGTTTGAGAAATGACAAAGCGAATCATTCCGTGCCTGGATACAACGCTCGATGAGCATGGTAGAGCAGTTGTGGTTAAAGGGATAGAATTTGAGAATCTCAAATACGCAGGCGACCCGGTTGAACTCGCACTGAGATACGATGCGCAGGGAGCGGATGAGCTCGTTTTCCTCGACATATCTGCCTCGTATGAGCGACGGGATACCATGACCTCAGTTGTCGAGAGAATAGCCGAGCACGTATCCATTCCACTCTCTGTGGGTGGCGGGATAAAGAGCATCGAGGATTTTGAACGGGTCTTTGATGCAGGCGCTGATAAGGCGGGGATAAATACCGCGGGTGTGAAGAATCCTGAGCTCATAAAAGAAGCGGCAGAACGATTTGGCAACGATCGCATTGTTGTTGCGCTTGATTGCAAACGAAGGTTTGAAGATAGAGATCTGACGGAAGGTGAAGCGGGCATAATACCCGTGCAACTGGAGGACGGCAAAAGGGCGTGGTATGAAGTTGTCATTTATGGTGGACGCGAACCTACAGGAATAGATGCAATAACGTGGGCGAAAGAGGTGCAGGCGCTTGGCGCTGCTGAAATATTGCTGACTTCAAAAGATCGAGATGGGACAACCGCGGGATATGACATCCCGATAACAAAAGCTATTGCTGAAGCTGTGGATATCCCGGTGATTGCTTCCGGTGGCGCCGGGGATGTAGAGCATATGTATGAGGCTTTTGTGCACGGTGCAGATGCATGCCTCGCAGCGAGTATTTTCCATTACGGGACGTATACGGTAGGTGAGATAAAGGACTATTTGAGGAAAAAAGGGATTCACGTGAGACGTTGAGCTCCAACTGAGGGATAAGAAATGTTAGAGAAGTTAAGTAGCTCGCTGAAGGAAACGCTTCGGAAGATCGCGATGGCGAATAGGATAGACAAGCAAACGGTTGATGAGATCGTGCGAGACATCCAGCGGGCACTGATACAGGCAGATGTTAAGATCGCTCTGGTGAAGGAGATCTCAAATCGCATACGGGAACGCAGTTTGAAAGAGAAGTTAGTGTTAAACCCGAGAGAACATGTGATCAAGGTGGTCTATGAGGAGTTGGTAAGAATATTGGGGCGGGGTGTCGAAGTTCCTTTAGCGCCACAGCAAATAATGATGGTGGGATTGCACGGCTCAGGGAAGACTTCATCGTGTGCGAAACTCGCGCGGTATTATCAAAAGAAAGGCTTGAAACCAGCAGTTATCTGTGCTGATGTGTATAGACCGGCAGCGTCTGACCAGCTCAGGCAACTGTGTGAGAAGATAGGCGTTCCCTTTTATGATGGTGCAAATCTGCCAGCAGGGAAGAAGGTGACGGAGATAGTAAAGGCGGGAGTAAGAGGATTTGAGAAGTATGATGTTAAGATCATAGACACTGCAGGGAGGCATGCTCTGGAGAAGGAGATGATCGATGAGATACGGGAGATAGAAGAGATGATGAAGCCGGAACAGCGGTTTCTTGTTCTGGATGCGAGCATAGGGCAGCAAGCATCGGTGCAAGCACGGGCGTTTGATGATGCAATTGGACTTACCGGCATTATTATAACCAAGATGGATGGAACCGCAAAGGGAGGTGGCGCGCTTTCTGCTGTCTCAGAGACGAGTTCAGGAGTTGCATTTCTAGGCACGGGTGAAAAGGTCGATGATTTTGAGAAATTTGAATCTGATCGGTTCATCTCCCGGTTGCTCGGGATGGGCGATATCAAGTCATTGATCGAGATGGCAGAGGAGAGTTTGAAACCAGAAGAGGTGGATGTAGACCTCTTTAAAGGAAAATTCACGCTCAAAGATTTGTATAAGCAGTTAGAAGCAGTGAAGAAGATGGGGCCTTTTCAGAAGTTGATGCAAATGCTACCGTTAGGCGGGTATGGCATTGATCTCGATGAACAGATGTATCAAATTACCGAGGATAAGTTGAAGAAATTCAAGGTGATGATGGATTCAATGACCGAGGAAGAGCTGAACGAGCCGAAGATCATCGGGGGATCGCGGATAAAGAGGATAGCGAGAGGTTCCGGAACGACCACTGCGGAGGTGAACGAGCTGATAAAATATCATAAGGTGATGCAGAAGATGATGAAAAGTCTGGCGTCGGGACGAGCGAAGATACCGATGATGAAGGGGCTGTCAATTGGTAAGATGATGAAGAGATTAAAATAGAGGGGAGAGATGAGGTAAAAAGATGAGTGGAGAATGTTTTGGCGAGCAAGGTGGTTCAGAGAGGATGTATAGGCGATTTGGTCATATATAACACTAAATTGGGAGAATATACGATCCTGTCGTATATGAATGAGTTATCTGTTCAGTGCGAGAAGAGGAAAGATGAGCAATGAGTGAGACTACAATTGTAGCGGTTGATTTGGCATATAAGGGGTACAATGATCTTGGGATTGCTATACTTTCCGTCGCGGGAAATAATATCGATGTCGAGGTAGTTAAACCCCAGCATATTGATCTAACAGGGCCACCATCGGCTTCCGACCTTGCAATCAGATTAAAGCAGTTATGTAACGAGCGAGAATCTCGAGTTTTAATTCTGGATGGGCCGCAGGCGTGGAAGGCCGCCGGCAATGGTCTGGAGCATTGCAGACTCTGTGAACGTCTATTAAACACCCCGGCCAAGACGGGCTTACCGTATTACGTAAAGCCTCGGAGCTATGAGCCCTTTGTGCGTTTTTCTATTGAGGTGTTCAGTGAACTGCAAAAAAGAGACATTAGACTACTGCAAGGAGAGAATGACTATCCAGCTGACAAGGAGGTCCTGGCATTGGAGTCTTTTCCTTTGGCAGCATGGAAAACACTCAAAATAAACCCTTTGCCCGCAAAATCACGGTCTAATGCTCATGATATTACCGATAGATTAAGAATTCTTAAATGTTTGTATCCGCCCCATATTCCGCACATGTTGATATAGATTATCTCTAAATTT
>JACUTR010000049.1 GCA_014859735.1 Candidatus Methanophagales archaeon
TATTGGCACCTCCCGTATCTTATTCTCCTCCGCCAGGATCTCCTCTACGGTTATCGTCCCCTTCTCTATCCGTTCACGGTACTTCTGGAGCCATCCAGGTCCTTTTTCTATCCTTCCCGGTTCTCCTCTCGTTTCAGCGGGTTTCTGCGCTTCTTCTGCTTCTTCTGTTTCTGTTTCTGCTTCTTCCTTCTTCTCTATCCGCAATCCGGTGATTGGATAACCCATCGCATTGATCGCTCTCGTCACTGATGACCTCTTTATTGGCACCTTTCGTATCTTGTTCTCCTCCTCCAGGATCTCCTCTACGGTTATCATCCCTTTCTCTATCCTTTCCCGGTATTTCAATATCCAATTTGGTGGTCTCTCTATCCTTCCCATCTCATCTCCATCCCAATCCAATGTCTTTCCCCATTCTAAATAAGGTTTTTATGTATTAGTATGAAAGGAGATTACGATAAAATATAAAAGATAAGTCAGGTGGTGATTTCAAATTCCCTGCGGAAAGAAGAGAAAGATAGCAAAGATGCGGAAGCACAAGTTGAAGAAGAGGCGGAAGAGGATGAGATATAAGAAGTAAGTTTGTAAGTAAGCTGCTGCTCCATCTTATTTTCTATACATTTTTTCGCCTTTCTTTTATTTTTCTCACGTCGTACTCATCATGTATACTCCCTACTATCTCCTCCAAAAGGTCCTCTAAGCTCACCAAACCTTTTGTTCTTCCTTCTTCGTCTACTACAATGGCGATGTGGAATTTCCCCTTCCGAAATTCCTTAAGAAGGTCATCTACTCGTGCTCTTTCCGGTACAAAATAAGCGGGCTTCATCAATTCTCGCACCAAAGCGGTCTTATCATTGGCGCTTATCAGCAGATCCTTTGCGTAGAGGATTCCCACAATATGATCCTTATTCCCTTCGAATACCGGAATTCTTGAATATCCGGACTTTTTTATCAGTTCCACCGCAGAATCCACACGGTGATGAGCTTCCAAGCAAACCATCGCCTCCTTTGGTATCATCACGTTCTTTGCGGTGATATAATCGAGCTTGAGCACGCCGTTCATCATCTCTTTCTCATCCCCTTCAATCGCTCCCTCCTCTTCTCCTATATCCAGCATTGTCTTCACCTCTTCTTCGGAGAGTAATTTTCCCTGTGGTATCTTCAGACCTAACATCTTACCAAAAGCGTTTGTAATAACTGAAAAGATCCTGATAACCGGACGCAATACAAAGATCAAAATCTCTAACGGCTTTGAAACGGTGATGGAGAATTGCTCGGCGTGGTGCACCGCAATGGTCTTGGGTATGATTTCACCAAAGGTGAGAATTAAAAAAGTCATCACACCGATTGCGATGCCGACGCCAAAATCACCGAAATAGTCAATGGCAAGAGAGGTAGCCAATGCGGATGCTGCAATGTTTACGATATTGTTCCCGATGAGCACGGTTGTGAGCAGAGCCTCAGGCTCATTCACCAGTTTCTGGACAGTATCAGCGCCTTTCACCCCTTGTTTTAGCAAAGACCGTGCTTTTATCCTTCCTAACTTAATCAGAGCGGTTTCAGAGCCTGAAAAGAAACCCGAGAGGAGTAGGAGCACGAATAGAACTACGATTTTTACGATGAACCAAGACACCTTCTTGCTTGTTCCCTCCAATTATCTTTATGTCTTCGGTATTTATAAATTTATCGGTTGCATACCTAAAAATGGGACGCAAAAAAGAGAGGAGAGAAGGGGGAAGTGGAGGGGAAACATGAAGGAGCTAGCCGAGGTGAGGATGTTGAAAGAGGGGAAATATGTTGTTATAGATGAGGAGCCGTGCACGATAATGAGCATAACGACCTCAAAGCCCGGGAAGCATGGAGCGGCGAAAGCGAGGATAGAAGGGATGGGTGTCTTTGATTCGCAGAAAAGAACAGCAGTTCAGCCAGTTACAGCGAAGATGTACGTGCCAATAATAGAGCGGAGAAGTGGTCAGGTGCTCTCTGTTATGGATGATACCGCGCAGGTTATGGACCTGGAAGATTATTCAACCATTGAAATTAAAATATCCGAGGAACTGCAGGAGACGGGACGGATTGAACCTGGCAAGGAGATACCTTTTTTACAGTATGAAGGGAAATATAGGATAGATATAAAATAAGAAAGAGGGTGGATGAAATGGCTGAGAAGAAGTTAATAGGAGAAATCACGCATTATTTCACGAGGATAGGCGTTGCAGTGATTGAGCTGAGTGATGATATAACGGTGGGTGATAAAATAAAAATAGAAGGGGCAACAACCGCATTTGACCAGGTTGTCGATTCGATGGAGATCGAAAACGAGAAGGTGGAGACTGCGGCGAGGGGGCAGTCAATCGGGTTGAAGGTAAAAGAACGGGTAAGACCCGCTGATGGTGTTTACAAGATAACAGAGGCGAAATGAAGGGGAAAGAACACGGGGGGACAAAAGTAAGGGAGATAATGGTAAAGGACGTCGCTTACGTGACCGTGCCAGGAACGAGAGAGGAGTTGATGGAGCTCTACAAGAAGAGAAGCATCTCTGGAGTTCCGGTTGTTAAAGAAGGAAAAGTAGTGGGCATAGTTACGAGACAGGATCTGTTACGAAACCCTGATGAGGATCAAATAGCGTTGCTCATGACCAGGAATCCCATCAAGATCAGCCCAGAAGCGACCGTTGAAGAAGCGGCTCGAGTTATCCTTTCACATGGCATACGCCGTTTACCAGTGGTGGAGGGAGAGAAGCTCGTAGGGATAGTAACCGTTGCTGATTTCCTGAGAGAAATAGCGCAATGGGAGAATAAGGAGCATATAGGCGATTACATAAGGGATAAGACCGTAGCTCTCTGGGAGAAGGTGCCGTTATCCGTTGCAGCTCGGATCATGGAACTTGCGAGGGTAAAAGCAGTTCCCGTTCTCAATTCGGAGCTCGAATTAGCTGGATTGATAACCGAACAGGATCTGATCAATGCTGCGGTGATAGAGGAAGGGATGGGCAGTTCGGACTTATCTCTGGGCTCTGACGAGGACGAATGGACCTGGGATGGGATGAGAAATATAATGACTTTGTATTATAGTGTATCGAAGATACGATTGCCCGATAAGCTGGTAAAGGAAGTAATGGTGAAGGAATTAGTGACGGCGACACGTAATTTTGGGGTGAGTGAATGTGCGAGGAAGATGAGCGAGGGCAGGTTCGACCAGCTTCCTGTTATCGCAGCACGAGGGCAATTGACTGGTATGCTTATCGATAGGGATCTTTTGAGGGTCTTATTATAAGAATGGATAAAGAAGGCAGGAAGGATGAAACCGTAGAGCTTGCTCGGAGGCGGGGCTTCTTATGGCAGGCATTTGAGATATATGGTGGTGCAGCGGGCTTCTATGATTACGGGCCGCTCGGTGCATTGTTAAAAAGGCGAGTAGAGGAGAGATGGCGAGATTTTTACCGGCGTGAGGGCTTTTATGAGATAGAGACGACGACTGTTGCACCGCGGGAGATATTTGAGGCGTCAGGCCACCTGAAAAGTTTTGCCGATCAGGCGGTGGTATGTACGCACTGCACGAGCTTTTTCCGTGTGGGTGAAAATGTGAAGGTAGGTGTGAACTGTCCGGAATGTGGTGGAGAGCTTGAGGCCGCTGGCGAGTTCAATCTGATGTTCCAGACGCGAATAGGAGTGTCGAAAGGGGAACGGGATGAAAGAGCGGGTAAGAAAAGCGAGGGGTATCTGAGACCCGAGACGGCGCAGGGCATCTTTACCAATTTTCAACGATTGCTCAGGTTCAACCGTGATAAATTACCGTTCGGTATTATGCAGATAGGAAAGGCATACCGGAATGAGATCTCACCGAGACAGAGCCTCATTCGATTGCGAGAATTCACGCTGGCGGAGGTGGAGGTCTTTGTTGATCCTGATGAGAAGCAGAAGCATCCGCGATTTGGGGATGTAAAGGATAGAACGCTGAGGATGGTTCCAAGTGAGGGTGAAGAGGGGGAGAAGAGCGTAGGGGAGGTAGTTAGCAGTGGGATCATTGCAAATGAGTATCTGGGTTATCATATAGCGCGGGTAAATGAGTTCTTGGAGAGCATCGGAATTCCTCGTGCCAAAATACGATTCAGGCAGCATCACCGGGATGAGATGGCACATTATGCAACCGATTGCTGGGATGCAGAGTTTCTGAGTGAGCGGTATGGGTGGATGGAGATAGTGGGTGTCGCGGATCGAGGTGATTATGATCTCTCATCGCACTCGTCGCTTTCACGTGTAGATATGAGCGTGCATGCGGAGGCGGTAAAGATAATACCACATGTGATTGAGCCTTCGTATGGGATAGATCGGATATTTTACGCGCTGCTTGAGAGTTCTTTTTATGAAGAGCAGGTGGGCACGGAAAACAGGCGGGTGTTGCGGTTTAAACGTGAGATCGCCCCGATACAAGCGGCTGTGTTCCCCTTGCTTAACCGGGATGAGTTGAAGCGAAAGGCGAGGGAGGTGTTTCAGATGCTCAGGGATGCATCGTTCATCGTTGAGTATGATGATTCAGGCAGTATTGGGAGGAGATATCGCCGCCAGGATGAAATAGGCACGCCGTCTTGCATTACCATCGATTACGAAACGTTGGACAATGATACGGTGACCGTGCGGGAGAGAGACATGATGAAGCAGGTTCGTGTTCCGATCGGGAAGCTCGACGAGGTATTACTATAGCTTTTGAAACTGGTAGCCAGTTTAAGCGCGGTATTTTGATCGCCCTCTCTATAGCAACCGTGATGAGCGTGCAACCGGCATGCTTTATATCTGTATATCGTTATACTTCAGAGTGCATCAATGAACATTGAGGTGAGAAGATGAGCATAAAAGCGAAGGTACTGCTCGATGAGGAAGAAATCCCGAAGGTGTGGTACAATATACAAGCAGACATGCCTGCTCTCCCGGAGCCGCCACTCAATCCGATGACGAAGGAGCCTGTCAAGCCGGCGGATTTTGTGCCCATTTTTCCGATGGAGATCGTACGGCAAGAAGTGAGTACCGAGCGGTGGATTCCGATACCCGATGAGGTGAGAGAAGTTTATCGGCTCTGGAGACCCACGCCGTTGTATAGAGCGAAGCGATTGGAGGAGAAACTGAAGACGCCGGCGAGAATTTATTACAAATGGGAGGGTGTTAGCCCGCCCGGGAGCCACAAGCCAAACACCGCAGTCGCCCAGGCGTATTATAATATGAAGGAGGGGATAGAACGGTTAGCAACAGAAACTGGGGCTGGTCAGTGGGGTTCTGCTCTTGCATTTGGATGTATGGTCTTCGGGTTGAAGTGCACGGTTTACATGGTTGCGGCAAGTTACGACCAAAAACCGTACCGGCGGATAATGATGGAAACATGGAATGCCGAAGTGTACCGAAGCCCAAGTAGCAATACCCAATTTGGGAAGAACGTTTTGGGAGATGACCCGAATACATCGGGCAGTTTAGGGATTGCTATTTCTGAAGCGGTAGAGGATGCAGCGACGCACGATGATGCGCACTACTCCATAGGCTCGGTTCTGAATCACGTCATATTGCATCAGACAGTGGTAGGATTGGAGGCAAAGCAAGCATTTGAGCAGCTCGGTGAATATCCGGATGTCATATACGGGAACGTAGGGGGAGGGAGCAACTTCAGTGGGGCTTGTTTTCCATTCGTGGGCGATAAGCTCAGTGGTAAAAGACCAGACCTGAAAGTCGTCGCTTGTGAGCCGATGGCATGTCCCTCGCTTACGAAGGGGCTCTATACCTACGACTTTGGTGATTGTGCGGGGATGGCACCCATATTGAAGATGTATACCTTAGGGCATACCTTTATTCCTCCACCGATTCACGCGGGTGGGCTGAGATACCACGGAGACGCGCCGTTACTCTGCAAGTTAGTGAAAGATGGATGGATAGATGCGGTGGCATATCATCAAACCGAGGTTTTCAAGGCTGCGAAATTATTTGCCGAGACGGAAGGGGCAATAATAGCACCGGAATCCGCGCACGAGGTGAAAGCGGTTATCGATGAGGCATTGAAGTGTAAGGAAGAGGGGAAAGAAGAGGTGATCTTCTTCAATAACAGTGGTCACGGGCATTTCGACTTAGGCGCATACGATGCTTTCTTACAGGGAAAACTGGTAGACTATGAGTATCCCGTGGAGTTGGTAAAGCAAGCTTTGGCTAACCTGCCGAAAATACCATAGATGGAAAAGAGGACCTTAACGAACAGTGTAAGAAGGGTGAATATTCCATTCACCCCTCTTGAAATCTTTTCAAAGATAAGAAGCGTCTCTGACAAGAGTTTCCTACTCGAATCAGTCGAAGGTCGGGAAAAGCTTGCGCGATATTCATTCATCGGGTTCGATCCGCTCCTGGAATTCAAATCTAAAGGAGAGGACGTGAAGATTAATGGTGAGCGCTACACAGTGGAAGATCCCTATGCGGAGATGGCAAGCGTGCTTAATTCCTTCGAGTGCGGTAGAGTAGGGACATTGCCATTCTCAGGTGGTCTTGTGGGGTTCTTCTCGTATGACATCGTTCGATTTTTCGAGCATCTCCCTTCTTCACTCCCGGATACCTTAGGATGTCCAGACGCGCACTTCGTCAT
The DNA here is from genome assembly GCA_014859735.1 of Candidatus Methanophagales archaeon. Classification (GTDB taxonomy): domain Archaea; phylum Halobacteriota; class Syntropharchaeia; order Alkanophagales; family Methanospirareceae; genus ANME-1-THS. Next base: position 6,610 of record JACUTR010000049.1, read on the forward strand.
ACCCACCTATCTGCTCTGTTTCGATCATCTCAGGAAGGAGGTGATCCTCGTATCGTACAAAAAGGAGGATATTAAGATCGAGGATCTTGTGAAGCGAGGAGGAAGTGATCTCGATGACTTTTCCCTCTCTTCCCTTCATGCAGAACGAGGGAAAGAGGAATTTGAAGAAGGAGTGGTAAAAGCGAAGGAGTATATCCGGGAAGGGGATATATTCCAGGTGGTTCTTTCGAGAAGGGTTGAATCGGGTTATAGCGGCGACCCGTTATATTTTTACAAGGCTCTTCGGTTAACAAATCCCTCTCCCTACATGTTTTATCTGGATTTTGACAACGTCGTTGCGGGTTCGTCTCCGGAGATGCTGGTCAGGCTACGAGAGGGGATGTTAACGTTAAGACCGCTTGCCGGGACGAGGAAGAGAGGGAGAACGAGGGAAGAGGACGAGCTTTTAAAGGTGGATATGCTCCTTGACGAAAAAGAGCGGGCCGAGCATATAATGCTGGTTGACCTTGGGAGGAATGATCTTGGAAGGGTTGCTCAGCCAGGAAGCGTTGAAGTAACCGAACTGATGGATATCGAGAAGTATTCGCACGTCCAGCATTTGGTCTCAAATATAACGGCGAAATTGGACGAAAGCAAGAATGCATTTGACGTTTTTCGCTGCTCCTTTCCTGCCGGCACGGTAACAGGTGCGCCGAAGATACGGGCGATGGAGATAATAGAGGAGACGGAGAGGAGTAGAAGGGGTATTTACGCAGGCGGGGTTGGCTATTTCGACTTCTCGGGCAATCTCGATTTTGCAATCACAATCAGAACAATGTTCACCGTTGGTAGGAACGCGTATTTCCAGGCCGGTGCGGGTATCGTGGCAGATTCGGTTCCGGAGAAGGAATTCGCAGAGACTGAGAACAAATTGCGTGCTTTAGTAACGACTCCGGAAACATGAACGTGCTTGTGATCGATAACTACGACTCCTTCGTGTACAATCTCGTGCAATATGTAGGAGAAATGGGTATGGACGTGGTAGTATTGAGGAATGAGGTAGGAATAGAGGAACTCAAGAATATTGCAGCAGACAGGGTCATCATCTCTCCAGGGCCGGGGAGACCAGAGGGTGCAGGGGTTTCTGAGGAAGCGGTAAGAATCTTCGGCGGGAAGATTCCTCTTCTTGGGGTTTGTTTGGGTCATCAAGTGATAGGACATGTCTTCGGTGCTCGGGTAGGCTATGCAGGAAGGATAATGCATGGGAAGGTTTCACTGATCCATCATGATTCTCAGGGTATATTTGAGGGAATAAAGAATCCTCTTCATGCAACGCGGTATCACTCGCTCATCGTTTGTGAAGATGATTTCCCTTCATGCTTACAAATTTCCGCACGGGCAGAAGATGGGGAGATCATGGGGATACGGCATAGAACGCTGCCAATTGAGGGCGTCCAGTTCCATCCCGAGTCGATATTGACCGAAGACGGGAAGAAGATGATCGAGAACTTTCTGAAGCGATGATAAAAGAAGCGATATCGAAGGTTGTGGAAAGAAGAGACCTTGAACCGGGTGAAGCGGAGCTCGTAATGGATGATATCATGAGTGGTAGAGCGACGAGCGGGCAAATAGCCTCGTTCTTAACTGCACTGAGGATGAAAGGTGAGACGGTCGCGGAGATTGTTTCGTTTGCTCATACCATGCTCCGCTATGCATCCATCATCACGCCGCAGGTAGCTGAAGTAATGATAGATACCTGTGGAACCGGCGGGGATAGGATAAAGACCTTCAATATAAGTACCATCTCCGCATTCGTCGCCGCTGGTGCTGGGGTAGTCGTTGCGAAACATGGAAACCGAGCAGTCTCATCAAAAGCAGGTTCTGCAGATGTTCTTGAAGCTCTTGGCCTTAATCTAATGCTTGAGCCAGATCGGGTGTGTGAGTGTATCGAAACTGTTGGAATAGGTTTTATGTTCGCTCCCGTATTTCATCCGGCAATGAAATATGCGTTAGGGCCGAGGAGGGAGATCGGGATACGAACGGTATTCAATATACTTGGACCTCTGGCAAATCCGGCGAAGGTAACAGCGCAGGTAATGGGGGTCTATGATGTTTTGCTTGTGGAGAAAATTGCGAAGGTGTTAGAAGGTCTTGGCGTGAGCCGTGCACTGGTTGCTCACGGCCTGGATGGATTGGATGAGATCTCCCCGGTTGGCGAGACTACGATAGCGGAGCTGAGAGAGGGGAAGATAATAACGTACAGCGTATATCCAGAGGATTTCGGGCTGGGAAGGGCGAAGGTGGGGGAGATAGAGGGCGGCAGTGCGGACGAGAATGCGCGAATTGCAGTTGATATCCTGAAGGGGCGAAGAGGAGCAAGGAGGAATGCGGTTTTGATGAATGCAGCAGCAGCATTGGTCGTAGGGGGACTTGCAGCGGACTTTAAAGACGGTTTTGAGCTTGCTTCTCTTTCAGTCGATTCGGGCGAGGCATACCGAAAACTTGAGGATTTAATTCGATTTGGTGGAGATGAGTCAAGACTTGAACGATTTACTCGATAGGATAATCGAGGATACAAGAATAAGAGTTAAAAGGAGGAAAAAGGGTAAGATCCCTGAACGGAAGGGGGACATTCTCCGTTTATCCAGTGCAATTAAGAGGAAGGATAAGGCGATAATAGCAGAGATAAAGCCCCGTTCGCCGCGGGATGGTGACCTTATAGGAACCAGAGATGTGTTATCACTAGCAGGTGAATATGAGGAAGGGGGCGCAGCGGCACTCTCTGTTCTCACGTCTCCTTACTTTGGCGGGGAGGTTGAAAATGTATCGAAGGTGAAGAGGAGCGTGAGTATCCCGGTGCTCTACAAGGATTTTGTGGTGGATGAATACCAGGTCCGGGAGAGTTTTGGATACGGTGCTGATGCAGTATTGCTCATAGAGAGCATATCACCCGTGGCGAAGCTCTTGGATGTCGTGGATGATCTCGGGCTGGAGGCGGTGGTCGAATGCCACTCTGCGGAAGAGCTAGAAAACGCGGTGAATGCAGGGGCTAAACTCATCGGCATTAATAACCGAAACCTCAGGACCTTTACCATTGAGCTCGAAACGACCGCAAGACTTGCGGCGTATGTGCCAAAGGACAGCATTATGATAAGTGAGTCGGGAGTTAAGACACCCGCGGATGCGAGGTATTTATTTAAATGCGGTGCGGATGCGCTCCTCATTGGTACTGCATTGATGAAATCGGGAAATCCAAAGGAGTTTATAAACTTGTGCAGTTCTTCTCTATAAGTTGTCGGGGCACGAAAGATGAGTACGACAGAACTATATACCCCTGTAAATAACAAGGATATTGGGTTATAAACAAATTCATCTAGGATAAGAAATCCTTCAATATCCATAACACTCGGTGGTGTAGTTGTCGCAAGAGATTTTCTTTTTCTCTGAGCGACCCCTTGATTTGCTCTTCCGCACGCTTGCGATCGGTGATGTCTCTAAATATCGTTAATTTTGAGAGTGTGCCATCAATATTCTTCAGGGGAGTCTCAATGAGGTCATACGTCTTATCCTTCCTCCGAGAATGCCACTCCCATCGCACCGTCTTGCCGCTCAATACCTCGGGATTCTTGCACTGAGGACAGGGCTCCTCCCTGGTATGAAACACCGCATAGCAAATACCACCGACCCGGGCTCCGAACTGGTCAACCAAAATTTTGTTCATGAATTCCACTTTATACTCTCCTGATACAATGTATACGCCGTCCTCCATATTCTCGAAGATTAAATCCAGGTTATCCCGCTCCTCTTTTATCTTTCGCTCCAGTTCCACCTCTCTGGTGATATCCCGGCTCACCCGAACAGTCCCGATCGGTACCCCATTTTTGTCCCTTAACAATGCTGCCGACATGCTGATATATACCACTCTTCCATCTTTGCTTAATACGGTTGTTCTATAATTTTTAAGCTCCCCATCTCTCAGCACCAGCTCCATTATCCTGTCCGCATCTTTAGAATCCGCAAAAAATTTTTTGTTGTTCTTTCCTATCACCTCTGCTGCAGTATAACCCATGTAAGCTTCCGCCGCTTTGTTCCAGGAATGCACGATTCCTTCCATGTCCACAACGACAATCGCATCGGCAGAACTCTTGATAATGTTATCCAGATAATCTTTTGTCTCATTTAGTTGCCTTACCGCCGCTTTCAGTTCCTCCTCCGTATGCCTGCGCTCAGCACTTTCAATACACCTCCATTTACCATCCTTCTTAATAAGAGCGAATTTGTGGTTGGAAACCACGTCTATGATTTCAGATGCTCCACAGTTATCAAGAGAATAGGTGCACATGGCAATCATCCGATAGTTACCAATGAGATTGTTTAACGATGATTCATGATCGGAGAAATCTTTCCAGTCTCTTTTCTCAAGCCAAAACGTATTCCCAGCAACGCGTAGTCCATCAAATCCTCGTTTTACCGCGTGATTCTCTCTCTCTGCCCAGCCCTGCAAGACTTTATCAGAGTCAAACCTCCCTGATTTGGTGTACCACTGGCTGTAATCGAGGATCTCGATCTGATCCTTTTCAATATACTTATCGAGATTCTTTACTGCTCTCTTTAATGCCCTCTTTGCATCCTCAGCCTGTAAAGGCTCGGAAGTAACCCAGATACAGAACTCATTATTCTCTAATCCCACTTTGAAATAGGGCACCAGAATATCAATCAAATCTTCTTTATTCTCATAAAATTGACAGACATGAGTGCCCCACGGGGCATCGCCTACAATGGCTATTCCCAATCTTCTTCTTTCTTGCTCCATCTTCCGTAATCCATTTTTGATCACATCTGCTCTCTATTGGGGTGCACCCTTGTTAGTATACAACCAGTTAAGAAATACTACTATTTAAACA
>JACUTR010000144.1 GCA_014859735.1 Candidatus Methanophagales archaeon
TTTTGTTTCAAACTCTTTTTCATCATCTTTTCCATATCACCTCCTAATTTTTTTGAGTATTTATAAAGCGCCCCTCCTCGGCGCTCACTAATCACATCGGTTAAACCCCTGATAAAACTATCTTTTCATTCGGTTTTTTCCGAACGAAAAGCAAAGGTTTATGCAAACGAATAATTCTACCAAAACCAAAAATACCTGATGGTACTATAATGCAATATCACTTTCTAACAACCTCCTTTCTCCTTTTATACAGCATACCAATGAAAACAGCGGAAAACACAATTATTAGAACCTTAACTCCGTCAAATCATAGGGAACATATAATTAGCAACTGCCGTATAAGGCATGCTTTTATTGATTTAACGAGGCAATAAAACCGAAAAGCTTTTTATTTGCATGTGCCCTACATGACTTTATGGGGAGCATAGAAGAGTGGGCGAGAAAGTGGTTGGAAAATCAGCGACACGAGGGTAAAACGTGTCTCGAAATCAAAACGCGGGGGCCAAAGAACTATGTCTATCATTCAACCAATCGTTACGATAAAGAGATAAAAAAAGGACGGAAAGTGTCAAAATACCTCGGAAGACTCGACAAAGAACGTGGATTTATTCCAAAGGGGCAAAATAAGCATGAGCATAAGTATATCGCGGGGCCGCGAAATATTACCGAATACGGTAATTCGATGCTGCTACACAGAATGATGGAGGACATCAAACCTTTGTTGAAAGAGGGTTTTCCCGAACACTGGGAGGAGATCTGCGCCCTTGCTATGGTGCGTGCTTCTGGCAATGTCCCATTAAAACGTGCGAGCGATGCGTGGGAGAAACTCTACAACGCCGACGATACTAAACCGAACCTAAATCCAAAGAATCTCTCACGAGTGTTACGTGAGGTGGGCGTAAATCGAGCTGGTCAGAATGTCCTGTTCAGGGAACTTGCAGATATGAGCAAACAGCTGGTATATGACCTGAGTTCCATGTTCTCACGTTCTATGAGCATCAATCAGGCAGAGAAGGGCTACAACAAGGATAAGATACATGTACCTCAGATCAATCTCGCTCTCCTGTGCAGCGCTGACACGGGATTGCCGGCAATGATTCGCTCTCTTCCTGGCAGTGTGAAGGATATAAAAACGCTGTATCACACGATCAATGAGCTTGATATCGGCGGAAAAGTTCTCATCCTCGACCGGGGTTTCTTCTCTGAAGGAACCATAAAGTTCCTGGGGGGTAAGGAGACCTCCTACGTGCTCCCGACAAAGAGGAATAGCCATTATTACGACACACGTATCCACTTCACGGAATTCTTTACCTACCACAGTCGTCTGATTAAGTGCGGAAGACGGAAATGCGGCAATTTTTACCTGTATCTCTTTGAGGATCAGGACCTTCGACTGGAAGAGCAGAAGACCCTGTACAGGAAAAAGACTGAGCACAAGATAGAGAAGAAAAAATTCGATGATGGAATGAAGAAGGCGGGGAAAATCCTGATTATTTCAGATATGGATGTTGAGAAGCGGGAAATCTATCTGCTCCACAAGAAACGAGAAGTGGTTGAGAAGATGTTTGACACGTACAAGACGGTGCTTAATGCAGACAAGCTCTACTTACAGGACGACGAAAGTGTCTTTGGACACGTGTTCATCGCGTTTCTGTCCCTTTATATCCACTGTAAACTGGAGCAGCTCTTAAAGAAAGCGAAACTCAATCATAAGATCACGCCGATTGATCTGCTATTTAAATACAGTAAGGTTTACCATCTTGAAATGCGTGGGCATGGCATGATCACTGAGGCTCCAAAGAGGGTGATGGATCTGGATGAGGCACTTGGATTATATATGTTCCCCAAAAAGGTGCGGAGTTAAGGTTGGAATAATTTCTCCGCGGAGCCTACGTATTTAACAATGGTCGTCTTAGGGACT
>JACUTR010000050.1 GCA_014859735.1 Candidatus Methanophagales archaeon
GCCGATAATAGGGCAGGAAGTTGTTTGCGAGGCCAAATTTACCGATTCGAATCTTCATGCTCATGAATATACCCTCAAAATATGGTAAAAGGTGTCTCTCTCTGCGGGTATTTTGTGAGCACCCTTCACAAGAGCCAGAATCTTAGTTATTGGAAGCATACGTGGTGTCTTTGCACCAGCCGCGTGGGTAATCCTTTCCTCCATAAGCGTTCCGTCCAAATCGTTCGCACCGTAATTCAAAGCAACTTGAGCGAGGTTCTCACCCAGCGAGACCCAGTATGCCCTTATACTGCGAAAGTTCCGCAGAACTATTCTTGAAATAGCTATCGTCTTGAGGACATCAACAGCATTCGTTTTCTCCTCGACAAGCCCCATTGCATTCAGTTCGGTGTTTTCTGGATGGAACGGGAGAGGAATAAAGGAGACAAAGCCATTTGTCTTCTCCTGCAGCTTCCAGAGCTTATACAGATGAGTAGCCCGGTGGTTCTGCTTTTCAATATGCCCGAAGAGCATTGTTGCATTGCTTTTTATCCCCATGTTATGGGCTATCTCCATTATCCGAAGCCATTCTTCCGCTTTTATCTTCTTCGGGCAGATAATCTCCCGTATCCCATCATCAAGAATCTCCGCTCCCCCTCCAGGCATTGCTTGTAGTCCGGCATCCTTCAGCCTTGAGAGCACTTCAGCAACACTCATCTTCTCGATTTGCGCAAGAAAGCGTATTTCAACTGCAGTCAACGCTTTGATAATCACGTTTGGAAATCTTCTTTTTATCTGGCTGAACAATTCCTCGAAGTATTCGATGTCCATTTCAAAATTGAGTGAGCCGACGATATGGAGCTCCGTAGCACCCATTTTTACCGCATTATCAGCTTTTTGAAGCACCTCTTCACTGCTCATAAAGTAGGCATCGCTATCTCCGCGGTCACGGTAGAACGCGCAGAGCGGACATCGAGAAACGCAAATATTCGAGTAGTTTATATGCCGGTTAACCACAAATGTCACGATATTCTCGTTCTCTCGATTGATGCAATCTGCTAACGCTCCGAGCTCATGAACACTCCGTGCAAAGAGTTCCTCAATCGCTTTCGGTGTCCATTCCTCCATTTTCGAGTGTCATCTCATCAATTTTGTAGGTCTTACAATTATGGCTTCTTTTCTCTGACTATATAAACCTGTTCTTTTATATTCATATCCACTAATGGATATGACATATCATGAAAAGGGCAGGGCATGAATATGAGGAGATCATCGAATTTCTTATTAAAAGAGGACCATCCAGCAAGTATGCGATAGCGAAGGGTACTGCCATCCCGTATCCGACGGTTCTGCGAAAGCTTCCGGAGATGGAGAAGGCGCATGTCATCCAGAAGATTGGCGAGGGAAAGAGGGGCGCAGAGATCTACGTTGCCACGCCGAAAGGAACGCTCATCGCTTACTTCAGTGGACGTGTGCGCACATCAGAACTCTTTATGGCTCTGCCCGGCATTATGAAGCACGTCAGCCTATCCTTAGAGGATTTACCAGCAGTCAAGGATCCCTTTGGATTTCTCATAGGGGAGCTCCCCTTCAAGCTCTCACAACTGGAAGACCTGAAGGTAGAGGAGGCGGTAAGCATTTTAGGTGCGATTCTTATCTGGCGACATGATGAATGGTATCATGAGATAGGAAAGGAAGAACTGAAGAGGTTACTCTCGTGGAAAGAGAACTACCAACTTTTACGGTTCCTGGTTGCAGGCTCCATCAACACACTCGAAAAGCTGGGTGAACAGGCAGTGAGATTGATCACGCTGACTGATGATTTTCTCTCTGAAATAGACGAGCTTGCAGGTCGGTAACTGTCTCTGCTACACTTCCAGCTCAGTGCTTATCTTGTGAAGAGCGTCTAACACGATGGTGAAGCATGTGCTTCCTGAGCGCATCAGTTTCGATTTCTCGCTCCATCAATTCATGTGCTTCTTCATACGAGATCATGGTACTTTTTAGTCACGGTTTTTACTAATTTAAGAACCAGCAAATAAAAAAGGATTGAGCGAGCAGAATGGATCGTGAAGCGGAGATGGAGCGCCTGGAAAAGAGTATACAGGCATGTAAGCGGTGCGCGTTATGGCAAACGAGGACCAATCCGGTTATTGGTGAGGGCTCGCTGTCTGCAGGGATACTGTTCGTCGGTGAAGCTCCCGGTTATTATGAAGATGTAAAGGGTCGACCATTTGTGGGAAAAGCAGGTAAGGTACTTGATGAGCTGTTGGAATCAGTTGGGTTACAAAGAAATGAGGTGTATATAGCCAATGTTTTAAAATGCCGGCCACCGGGGAATAGAAATCCCACAACAGAAGAGATACAAGCCTGCACTCCTCATTTAGAAGCACAACTGGAGATCATTCAACCTGAGATTATTGCTACTCTTGGCAACTTCTCGTTGGCCTATCTCTTTGATAAATTCGGGTTAATGAAGGATAAGATAAGTAAGATACATGGTAAAGTCTTTACGGTAAGCACGATTGCGGGTATTAAAATTAAAAAGATAATACCAATGTATCATCCCGCGGTTGCTACCTACAACCCCAGGATGAAAGAGGTATTACGTGAGGATTTTAAGGTGCTGTGCTCCCAAAAGTAAATAGGGGGAGGATACGTTCGAACCCTGTACCACCTGTATTTACCGATGTTAAGCCTTCGCCCTATAGTTCGGATGATACTTCTTTATTATGTGCTCATCGATTCGTTTGAGTTCTCCTTCAGGCAGCGTCGCCAGTAAATCCCAGCCAAGATCCAAAGTCTCTTCTATACTTCGATCCTCTTTTTTACCCTGTGTAACAAACCGCTTCTCAAATTCATCTGCAAACTCCAGGTATCTCTTGTCTCTGGCTGTCAACGCCTCTTCTCCTACTACCGCAACCAGATCACGCATATCTCTTCCCTCTGCATACCCCGCATAAAGCTGATTGGATACTCCCGAGTGGTCTTCTCTCGTCCTCCCCGGTCCTATTCCTTCATTCATCAATCGTGAGAGTGAGGGCAAGACATCAACCGGCGGATAGATACCCCTTCGATGCAGGTCTCGTGTGAGAACGAATTGCCCCTCGGTGATATACCCCGTTAGATCAGGTATAGGATGCGTGATGTCATCATCAGGCATACTCAAGATGGGGATTTGTGTAATCGAACCTTTTCGTCCTCTTATTCGACCAGCACGCTCGTAATTAGTAGCGAGATCGGTGTACATGTAACCGGGATAGCCTCTCCTGCCCGGAACTTCTTCTCGTGCTGCTGAGATCTCCCGCAACGCCTCACAGTAATTCGTCATATCCGTCAGAATAACGAGGATGTGCATATCATATTCGTAGGCGAGGTACTCCGCAGTTGTCAATGCCATTCGGGGCGTTATCACACGCTCAATCGCAGGGTCATCCGCGAGGTTAAGAAAGGCAACGATCCGCTCGATTGCACCCGTGCGTTCAAAATCGTGCATGAAGAACGAAGCCTCCTCATGTGTGATGCCCATTGCCGCAAATACAACGGAGAACGGCTCTCCAGTGGTTAACACCTTCGCTTGCCTCGCTATTTGAGCGGCAAGGGCATTGTGCGGCATTCCCGCACCGGAGAATATCGGTAACTTCTGCCCCCTTACCAGCGTGTTCATGCCATCAATCGTGGAAATACCAGTTTGAATAAACTCACGTGGATAAGCCCGTGCCGTAGGGTTTATTGCCGCACCAATAATAGGAAGCCTATCTTCTGGTATCACCTCCGGTCCACCATCAATCGGTCTACCCAGACCATCAAAAAAGCGACCGACCATATCTTGTGAAACGCTCACTCTCATTATATCTCCCGTGAATCGCACTCTCGTCTTTGCTGTATCTATTCCGGAGGTGCCCTCAAAGACCTGAATCACCGCAAATCCTCTACTCGCTTCCAACACCTGCCCGTTCTTTTCTTCACCACTCGGCGTAACTATCCTCACGACTTCTCCATACATAACCCCCTCCACACCTTCTACCACAATCAACGGACCAGCCGCTTCTTTTATCGTTGTGTATTCACAGGCCGCAGTGTCAACCGCCATCTCTTCTCACCCCCCTTCCTCTTTCCTCTTTATTACTTCAAATTCATCTTTCATATCTCTCATGATCTCCTCGTATTTCTCCCTGAACTCTTCACTTCGCACATATTTCATCCTCGCTATGGCATCCTTTATCCTCATTCCCCCCAGCTTCTCTAACCCTATGCCGTGCTCTATCGCTTCGCTTGCATAGTCATACCACCGGCGAATGATTTTTGCCATCAGATACTGTTTCTCCAAAGAGCAGAAGGAGTCGATAGCATGATATGCGTTCTGCTGCAAGAAATCCTCTCGTATCATACGAGCAACTTCCAATGTCCCTCGTTCACGTGGTGGAAGTGCATCGGCACCAACAAGCTGAACTATCTCCTGCAGTTCTGCCTCCTTTTGCAATAGTGCCATCATCTCCTCGTGTTGTACCGTGAAATCCGGAGACGAAGGCTTATTAAACCACTCTCTGAGATTATCCAGGTAAAGAGAATAGCTACGGAGCCAGCTTATAGCCGGGAAATGCCTTCTATCCGCTAACGTTGAATCAAGAGCCCAGAAAACGCCCACCACGCGCAACGTGTTCTGCGTCACCGGTTCTGAGAAATCACCTCCGGGCGGTGACACCGCTCCCACTACCGTAACAGAGCCGATTCTTCCCTCCGAATCCGCGCATAACGTTCTGACCCTCCCCGCTCGTTCATAGAAATCTGACAACCTCGTGGCCAAATAAGCAGGAAACCCTTCTTCACCCGGCATCTCTTCTAATCTCCCGGATATCTCGCGCAGTGCCTCCGCCCAGCGTGAGGTTGAATCCGCCTGTACCGCTACGTCATATCCCATATCACGATAATATTCCGCGAGTGTGATCCCGGTATAAATAGACGCTTCTCGTGCCGCAACAGGCATATTCGAGGTGTTTGCGATAAGCGTGGATCGTTCCATCAACTTTTCGCCGCTGTAAGGATCCACAAGTTCGGGAAAATCTTCCAAAACCTCGGTCATCTCATTCCCCCGCTCTCCACACCCTATATACACAATGACCTGTGCGTCTGCCCATCGCGCCAATTGGTGCTGCATCACCGTCTTTCCTGTTCCAAAGCCACCGGGAATAGCCCCCGTGCCACCTTTCGCGATCGGGAAGAAGGTGTCATTTATCCGCTGCCCGGTCAACAAAGGCACCTCAGGGTCCAATTTCTCCTTATAAGGTCTTCCTTTCCTCACCGGCCATTTCTGCATCATCTTCAATTCCACGTCCTCGCCATCTGTTTGTATCCGCGCGATGCACTCATCAACCGTGAATTCACCCCCTTTGAGCTCTAAAATTTTCCCCCGTGCCCTTGGAGGGACAAGAATCTTATGTCGGATCACCTTGGTCTCCAGGACCTCGCCTAAAATATCCCCACCAACTACCTCTTTGCCCTCCTCTGCGGTGGGTGTAAAATTCCATTTCTTAGTCCGGTCAAGTGCATTCACATATACCCCCCTCGCTATATAATCCCCTGCTTTGGGCTTTATCTTCTCCAACGTGTGCTTAATATCTTCCAAAGGGCGCTGTACACCATCGTAAAAGTTCTTTAAGATGCCAGGACCGAGTTCAACAGAGAGAGGTGCTTTTGTCCTTATCACAGGCTCACCGGGCTTCAAACCCGTTGTGTCCTCATATACCTGGATATACGCAAAATCACCGTCCAGTCTTATCGTTTCGCCCATCAATCCCTCTTCCCCTACCTTAATCACTTCGTACATCTCGCATCCGCGCATCTTATCAGCAACAACCAACGGACCTGCTATTTTTTCGATTACACCCTCTTCGCCCATTTTTCTAACCCACCATTACTAAACTACTTCCTATCTCTTAAACTAAAAAAGTAAAAGTATTATAAATCCAATCCTCTTTCTTGGTTGTAAAGCTAGTGCGTGCGGTAACCTTAACAAGAAATGAAGATCCCCGTTGAGATGCCGGTCTTGGTAACTTCTGCATTGCCCTACGTTAATGGTGAATGTCATATAGGCCACCTCAGGACGTACGTCCCCGCCGATATATACGTGCGGATGCTCCGGAAGATGGGTTACAAGGTCATTTTTATCAGCGGTTCTGATACTCATGGAACACCGATCGTGCTGAGTGCAGAAGCGCAAGGCATCACTCCGGAAGCGGTTGTTGCGCGATATCATGAGCATTTCAAGCGAGTTTTCAAAGAACTCAACGTGAATTTTGACTATTACGGGAGAACAGATTCTGAGAACAATCATAGAAGGACAGAAGAGATAGTGAAGAAGTTGATAGAGAATGGGTATGTTTATAAGATGAGAATAAAACAGGCATTTTGCACTTCCTGCGAGCGGTTTCTACCCGATCGATATGTAGAGGGGATCTGCCCTTTCTGCGGTGAGATTGCACGCGGTGATGAATGTGACCAGGGCTGTGGTAAGCATCTTGAACCTGGCGAGATACGAGAGCCGAGATGCAAGATCTGTGGAAGCACTGCGGAGTTCAGGGAACAGGAGCATTTCTTCTTCAATCTCTCCTCCTTTGCTGAGTTCCTCAGCTCATATTTAGAGACTCTGGGTGGCACGCTGAATGCGAGGAACTATGCGAAGGAATGGGTGAAGAAAGAACTAAGGGATTGGTGTATAACGAGGAATCTGGAATGGGGCGTGAAATTTCCGGGACGGGATGATCTGGTCGTTTATGTCTGGGTTGATGCACCGATTGGCTATATATCCTTCACGGAAGAGTTCATCAGAGGAAAAGGAGAAGATGAGACGGAATGGAGCAAGTATTGGAAAGAGGATAAAACCACCATTGTGCATTTCATAGGCACGGACATTATATACCATCATTGCATATTTTGGCCTGCAATGCTTAAAGGAGCGGGTTATTCGTTGCCTGATGCGGTTGTTGCTTCGGGTATGGTAAAAATAGATGGGAAGAGGTTCTCAAAGAGCAGGGGGAACGTGGTATGGACAACAGAGTTTTTAGAACGATTCCATCCCGATACGTTAAGGTACTATTTAGTCTCACACTCAAGCCACACGAAGGAGCTGGATTTCTCCTGGGATTCATTTTTCATGCGTGTGAACCACGAGTTGGTGGGGATTCTTGGAAACCTCGTTCATCGGGTTCTATCATTTGCATATAAGAATTTTAGCGTGGTTCCCGACGGCGATATCGAAGAAGAGGTCTTCGCTGAGATAGAGAAGACAAGAGAGGAAGTGATACGAGCGGTCGAGGACTACGAATTCAAGAAGCTCGTTGATGCAGTGATGAAGCTTGCGGATTTTGGGAACCGTTTTTTTCAACGAGAAGAACCATGGCGGTTGATAAAGAAGGGAGTTCAAGGCAGAGAGCGGGGTGGGGAAATAGTAAAGAACGTGTTGCAAATACTCAAAGCGGTTTGTATCTCACTGGATACGGTAATGCCTGTTAAGATGGAAGAGGTGTGGGGGCAGCTTGGTATGGAGGGTGATGTGCATTCGGTGAAGCTCGATGGGATGATGGTACCAATAAAAAGTGGCCAGGCGTTAAAAAAGCCAAGTAAATTGTTCGAGCAGGTAGAGATGTGAATGCGCGCGATCCTGAAGGTATTGAATTCAATTCGGATTGCAACCAACGATTGTTATCCTTTTATATTCACCTTTCCTTATCATTACCAAGACGCAGAGGTGGTATTATCATGGAAATATCCATGGATATCGAATTACAAGATATCCCGGGTCAGTTAGTGCTCGCATTGGAGCCCGTATCAGATTTCGGGGGGAATATTCTCAGCGTGCTGCATCAAAGGGATAAAAAAACCCCTTCCGGGAGAATACCCGTTCAATTGGTATTTGAGCTCGAGGAGAAGAGATTGGATAGAGTAGTGGAAAGGTTGAAGGAACGGGGCGTGAAGGTGGTACGAATAGGGAAGGAGCGCCTGAAGGAGTCAATGGTCGTTTTACTCATTGGGCATATCGTGCATTCTGATGTACGGGATACGATAGACAGTATAGACCGTACGGGATTTGCAGAGGTTGTTGGGCTCTCGGTCTCCATGCCCGGCGTGGCTAAGAAATCCTCTGCTTCGGTTACGCTGAGCGCAATTGGTAAAAAAGAACTCGAAGAAGCTTTGCAGATTTTAAAACGTACGGTGAACAAAAAGGGCATCCTGATTATCACGCCTATTTAATTTAATTCAGAATGAAGACCGCGAGGGTGGAATATGAGAATAAAGACAGGCATAAAAACGGTAAGAATTTCGATAATTGGGTTTGGAAATGTAGGAGGCGGCGTAGCGGAGGTAATCAGGAGGAAACGAGAGGAGATAGCGAGAAGATACGGGTTGAATATAAAAATTGTCGGCATAGCTGATTTGAGGGGTATTAGTGTAGATGAGAATGGGCTGAGTGAAGAGGCGATAATGGGGCTCCGGAGAGGGGATAAAAAACTGGAAAAGAGGGCGGATATGACGAGCGTGGATCTCATAAAAGAAGTGGAGCACGAGGTTATGGTGGAGGTGACGCCAACAAATATCGAGGATGGAGAGCCTGGATTAACGCATATAATTACCGCACTGGAGTCAGGCAAGCACGTGGTAACGTCGAATAAAGGTCCTTTGGCGGTCGAGTATAAAAAGTTGATGGAACGTGCAGCGAAGAGGGAGAAGGAACTACGATTTGAAGCAACGGTAGGTGGTGCTATGCCGATAATATCGTTGGTGAGGAAGAATCTCGCGGGTAATGGGATACTCTCAATAACGGGTATCTTGAATGGCACGTGCAACTATATTCTCACGAGAATGGCAGAAGAAGGGCTGCCCTACGAGCACGTGTTAAAGGAGGCGCAGGAGATAGGAATTGCTGAGGCGGATCCTTCTAAAGATGTTGAGGGAATAGATACCGCAGTGAAACTCGTGATCTTAGCAAATTCCGTCTTTGATATGAACGCAACGTATAAGGATGTCGAGGTAACCGGCATCGCGGAGATCACACCGGATGCATTAAAGCTGGCTGATGATGCAGGCTACGTGATAAAATTGATCGGAGAGGTGGACCGGGAGGGATGCCTGAAAGTAACGCCCCGGTTGGTTCCACAAGACGACCCACTTAATGTCGGGGGCACGATGAATGTTGCGACCATAAAGACAGATTTGGCTGGCGATATCACGGTCATCGGGAAAGGTGCGGGTCCTATTGAAGCAGCAAGTGCTATCCTCTCCGATATCATAAGCATTTACAGATAAGAGGTGCAGAATATGCTCAATAAAGGGTGGAGAAAATTCCAAATCCCAAGCACCAATTTAGAGTTTGGAACTTTAGTCCACCGAATATTGAGTAGTTATGAGGTGCGGGTAGAGTTATGGCAAAAGAAAAGGGAAAAATTTTGATTACACTTACGCCGTCCGAGTCGAAGCGGCTCATTGCGAAGGGTGTAAGGAATTTGGAAGAAGTGCAGCGAGCATTGAAGCACGGAACCATCATACTAACACTGGGGACGACAAACGCTTATGTAGTCGAGGAGATCTTGAATGACGTGCCCGGATCGGAGAACAATAAACCCTTACTGAGCCTTTCAGGCTCGCGGGAACGCGGGCAGAGCCCGCGATTTCGGGGTCAACGGGGCGAAGCCCCGTTAATAGATAAGCAGAGATACGCAGCAGGTGTCATAACGGACAGTGGTACGTGCGTGGTCCCAAAAGAGGAGAGGGAGAAAGAGGTAGTGCTCAAGAACGGAAAAATGAGCGAAGAGAGTATGGAAAAAGCGATAGAAAATCTATCTGCGGACGACGTGTTCATAAAGGGTGCAAATGCGTTGGATGCAACGGGAACTGCCGGTGTCTTCATGGCAAATACCTCAGGTGGCACGATAGGTTCCGCACTCGGTACCGTTATGGCGCGCGGCGTGAGATTGATAATACCGATCGGCATCGAGAAGACAATACCCTATTCCATTACGGAAGCTGCAAAGCGCGTGGGGATTGAAAAATGCTACAAATCGATGGGTTGGCCCGTGGGACTGATGCCCGTGCATGGCACGGTAATCACTGAGATTGAGGCGTTAAAGATACTGGGAGCTGAGGATGCATTCCCGATAGGAGCAGGAGGCGTAGATGGTGGAGAGGGCTCTGTCGTTATTTGCGTTGAGGGGAGCGTTGAGAAGTTGGACGAATTGATGGGGCTTGTAACACAGATAAAGGGAGAAGCACCGGTAAAAGTGGTGAGTAAGAACTGCAGGAATTAACTTAACGCTCGAAACTTTTTTATGCTGAATTTAGAAGGATAAAATATGGAGAAAAGAAAGCGCCCTTCTATCTTTGATCTGTTGGAGTGGTATATGGGACGGATCTTCGAGGAGATGAAGGAACAGCCAGCGCTATCCAAGGAGGAATCTTCGAGGATGACGAAAAGGGAGCCGCAGGATATGGAAGGGTGGTTAGGCGACCCTTTTGAAGAGATGGCGAGGAAGTGGGAAGAAGAAATACCGGAGGAGCTCAAGGGTTTTATAACGGAGGAGAAGACGCCGGGGCGTAGAATAAAACGATATGGTCCGTTTATCTACGGGTTCTCCTACACAAAGGAACCGGGAAAGGAGCCGGAGATAAAGGAATTTGGGAATATCAAAGCTTCGTATAAAGGGATAGAGCCTTTTCCGAAGGGTGAACGAGAACCGTTAGTAGATGTAATTGACCAGGAGGATGCTTACGAAGTCATAGCTGAATTGCCCGGTGTCGAGAAGAAGGATATAAGGTTGCATGCTACTGCTGACATGCTGGAAATAAAAACCGAAAACGAGAGAAGATTCTTTAAGGAAATACCATTCAAGACGCCCGTAAAGCCTGAAACGGCAATGGCAAGGTATAAAAATGGTGTACTCAGCGTGAGGATACAGAAGAAAGAATACAAGAAGGAGAAAGAGAAGGAGAAGACTGCTATACCCTTGGAGTGAAGATAAAAAGCCCGTTAGATTTAATAATGAAGAATCCGTATATTGAAGATGGGGTTGAAGGAGATGAAGATTAACAGTCAGCTAAAGGGAGTATATACGACATTAATGTCGGATATACCGGAGTTAGGCTAAATTGCCCGCATGACGAGAATTAAAAATTTAAATGCTGTGTGCCTTGGATGGTTAAACACTGACACAAAAAAGAAGAATTTGGAAGAAGAGCATAAAGGGGCGATAAAATGGTCGGTAATAGAATCATCTCCATAATAAACATGAACGGTGGGGGTTGGGAAGAAACCTACAATACTTTAAATCTTGCATATACATTAGCCTCAGAGTATAAGAAAAAAAGATTCAAACTAGGTAA
>JACUTR010000051.1 GCA_014859735.1 Candidatus Methanophagales archaeon
ATTAGATAAAGATAGTTCAACATCCGATCGGATGTGGGAAGAATTAAACAAATTGTTTGATGAGCGACATGAAATAATCCATCGAGGCAGAGAAACGACATTTTCAGATGAAGATATTCATACAGTATTCAATGCAATTAAATATTTGATGAAATATTTGATCAATAAATTAGGACCTTATCGAAGGAGTGACGGAGCTCTTGTATCACTTTTTGAAGAATAGTAGGCTTAGAATGTAAAAATGAAATAATCTATGGGTATGGTTTATCGCGCATTTGCCTTCTTCTACCTAAAGCCACATAAAGGTTGCCCTAACGTCTCTCCTACTATTATATTTTCGCCCCATTCACATCGGCAACACGCCGGTAGCGAGGAACAACGACGAGAACAGGATGGCAACCATAGTCATTGCCTTGATGAGCGGATTAATCGCCGGCCCTGCGGTGTCTTTGAACGGATCACCGACCGTATCGCCCACGACGGCAGCTTTATGCGCATCACTGCCCTTTCCGCCAAGATAGCCATCCTCGATCATCTTCTTCGCATTGTCCCAGGCCGCACCGCCATTCGCCATCATCAATGCGAGCATCAAGCCTGAGATAATCACCCCGATCAGCAGCCCGCCGAGCGCAATTGCGCCAAGCACAAGACCCACAACCACAGGCACCACCACGGCGATCATGCCCGGCACGATCATCTCCCGTAATGCTGCAGAGGTAACGATGTCAACGCATTTGCCATATTCCGGCTTCGCCGTGCCTTCCCATATGCCCGGTATCTCCCTGAATTGCCTTCTCACCTCTTCAACGATCTTGAACGCGCCTTTACCCACTGCTCGCATCATCACCGAGCTGAAGATGAAGGGTAAAAGCCCGCCAATGAGTAAGCCGACGAGCACGAGCGGATTGAAGAGGCTGAAATCTGCCGCGGTTACGCCACCACCGATTTTATGTAAATAATCGGAGAACAACGCCAATGCGGCGATTGCCGCTGATGCGATTGCATACCCCTTGGTTACCGCTTTCGTTGTGTTACCAACGGCATCGAGCTTGTCAGTCGTCTCTCTCACCTCGGGTGGTAAGTCCGCCATCTCGGCAATACCGCCCGCATTGTCCGTAATCGGACCGTACGAGTCGAGTGCAACGATGATACCGGTAGTCGAGAGCATCGCGACTGCAGCAATTGAAATCCCGTACAGCCCAGCTATACTTGCGCCGGTAACCACGAATGGCACGAGATACGCAACCAGTATCCCACCGCAGATGATGAGCACCGGCCAGCCCACGGACATCATACCAACTGCAAGACCAGTAATGAGATTAGTGCCTGCTCCTGTCTTGCTGGCGTCTGCAATTGACTTTACGGGTGCATGGATCTGTGTGAAATATTCGGTAGATACCACCATAAGAGCCATTATGATGATCCCCACGACTGCGGCGACGAAGAGTGAATAAGCAGCCGGGTTGGTACCAAATAAGTGCACGGTTACCGGGTAGAAGAGAATAACACTGAGCACCGCAGCGGTAATCACGCCCTTGTATAACGTCCCCATGATGTTCTCTTTCTTGCCCATCCGCACGGCAAAGATCGCGATAATCGACGCGAAGATTGCAACTGCACCCAAAACAAGCGGATATTCGATAACTGTTAAATCTGATGCAATTCCGGGAAAAACGTGTGCTACTTCTCCTACATTTATCATTAACCCCCCGATGAGCATTGCCGCAATCGCTGTAACCACGTACGTCTCAAAGAGGTCGGCTCCCATGCCTGCGCAGTCACCCACATTGTCACCGACGTTATCAGCAATGACACCGGCATTTCTCGGGTCGTCCTCGGGAATTCCTGCTTCTACCTTGCCCACCAGGTCAGCCCCCACATCTGCTGCTTTTGTGTAGATCCCGCCTCCGATTCGGGCGAATAACGAAATCAAAGAAGCGCCGAACCCATACCCCACGACGAGGTCCACTGCATGCGGATCTCCGCCGAAAAGGATGTAAAAAGAACTTGTCCCAAGTAACGCAAGCCCCACCACTGCAAGCCCGGTTACCGCACCACCCTTGAACGCAATCCCAAGTGCTTTTCGTACACCTGAGAATGCAGCTTGAGCAACCCTGGTATTGCCCCGTGTGGAAACGGACATCCCAATATAGCCTGCCGCAGCAGAACCCGCAGCACCCACCAGGAACCCGAGTGCAATTCGTCCGGAATCAAAAAACCCGCCTTCAAAGGAGGTCGATAAGGCAACGAGTAATATCACCGCGGTTATTACCGCAACGACCGCGATCGTCTTGTATTCACGGTTCAAGTACGCTGCTGCACCCTCTTGGATAGCTCCCGAGATCGCATTCATTTTATCACTGCCTGATTCCTGCTTAAGCGTGTAAACTGCGAGTATCGCGGCGAACACCAAACTTACAAGCCCTGCTATCGGGGCCAACCAGAGCACGTTCATTCCCCACTCTTACCTCGGTTCTTTTAACGCTTCTCGATAGCTCTTAGGAGCTACTGCACTTTTCTTCTTTCACCCCCTAAATATAAATAAATGTTGCGGTTTTTTCCCGAGGACGTGACCATGAAGAAAAAGGAACTGGCAATCCGGCTGGAACGTGTGGAAGACATAGAGGAGCCCGATGCTGATATCGAGCAGTATTCAACTCCCGCTACAGTAGCTTCCGAATTACTCTATTTCGCGTTCATGAACAGCGATATTAAAGACCGGGTGGTCTACGATCTCGGATGTGGTAACGGGATACTGGGGATAGGTGCGAAGGTATTGGGTGCGAAGGAAGTAATCGGGATAGATAGCGACGAGAAGATGATAAGAGTTGCGCAAGCAAACAGCGCGAAGGTAGGTGTGGCTGTGGAATTCAGAAGGGGAGATGTGCGAGACGTAGAAGGAACGGGTGATACCGTCGTGATGAATCCTCCTTTTGGTGCACAACGTGAGAACAGGCATGCGGATAGAATCTTCTTGGAACGAGCTCTTGAGATCGCACCCGTTGTGTACTCCATCCTCAATGCGGGCAGTGACTCATTTGTAAAGAGGTTCGTTCCCTCCGCGTCAATTCGTCACTTTCCAGTCGCATTTCCACTGAGGAGGCGGTTCTGGTTCCATAAAAAGGATACGAAGTTCATACCCGTGGAGATATACCGGGTGGAGAGAACGTGAGGATAAATCTTCACGTTTCCTCAAATCATTCTTTAGCCGAGGAAAGACAAAAAGAAGCGATCAGCGCATCCAATTGAATCCGCTCGTTTGCACCCTCGGTAATTCTGTAATCCGCTTCTCCAATTCGGTCCATCAATTCCACCTTCTTACGAGCCGGGATATCCAGATTGATCACAAGCCGGTGCATCTGTGCTAATATCTCGTCACCTGCTACACCTTTGTCCATCAAGTCCTCCAGTGTATCAAGAGCAGCAAAGAATTTACCCTCCAATGCCTTATTTATTAGCTCCTTTATCTCCTCAGGTCGTGCAGTTGCCGTTATCTCGTAGATCATCTCTGGTTTGATCGCGCTGCTGAGCACCGCAGCACTTTGCAATGCGTTTATTGCCCTTCGCATATCACCCATTGCCACATAGTTTAGTGCCCGGAGGACATCGTCTGACAACTTCAGCCCCTCCTTATCCGCTATAAATCTTATACGAGCGGCGATTGCATCATGAGAGAGCGATTTGAACCGGTACACCGAGCATCTGGATTGTATGGGTTCTATTATCTTCGACGAGTAGTTACAACTGAGAATAAATCTGCACGTGCCTGAATATCGCTCCATCGTCCTTCTCAGCGCGGATTGCGCGGCATCGGTCAACGCATCAGCCTCATCGAGGAAGATGATTTTGAAGGAGGCATCGCCAATAGGCATGGTTCGTGCGAAGTTCTTTATTTTGTTGCGGACCACATCGATGCCCCTTTCATCCGAGGCATTCAACTCAGTAAAGTTCTCAGCCCAGGTATCACCGTAGAGCTCCCGTGCCATTGCAATAGCGGCTGCCGTTTTACCTACACCCGCAGGTCCGGAGAAGATGAGGTGCGGTAAGTTTCTTTGCCTGACGTAAGACTGAAGATTCCTAATGATCGCATTTTGTCCTGCTACCTCGTCCAACTTCTTTGGTCTATATTTCTCAGTCCAGATCTCTTCTCTCTGCATCACTCTTCACATACCTTTTTGTTCGCATCTTCAGGTATCTTTAATAAAGATGTTATGGATTTAAATCAGGGGTTTCAACTTAAATCACGGAACATTCATAACACTTCGCTACAGAACGAAATGGAAATCTTAGGGGAGTTCGGTGAGGACGGACTAGAAATAGCACGAAAAGTAACAAAAGAAGGAGCTATATGCGACCATTGTCTTGGCAGACAGCTCGCAAAGATCTCTTCCGGACTTTCAAACGAGCGAAGGGGGGAAATACTCAAAGAAGTTTTGAGAGAGAGGGGAGAGGAGCTCAAAGCGGGTAAATGCTGGGTCTGTAATGGTCTCTTTGAGCAGTTAGAATACTGGGTCTCAAAAGCGTTGGAAACGCTGCGGGATTATGAGTTTGATTCCTTCCTGGTAGGCACAAAAGTCAGTGGACTGCTTCTCGAGAACGAGGAGCTGCTGTGGGAAATTGCCGGTGCTTCGTACGCCGAGCCGTTGAAGGCAGAGTTGAATAGAGAGGTGGGAAAGAGAATCGAGCATGATACCGGGAAAATAGTCGATTTTAAACTGCCTGATGTCGTCGTCATACTCAACTTGTGGACCGAAACGGTCGAGGTGCAGGTGAAGGCGGTTTTCATTTACGGTCGATACCGGAAGTTAACGAGGGGTATCTCACAAACGAGATGGTTATGCCGTGAATGCAGGGGCAAGGGCTGCGAGCGGTGCAATTTCACGGGCAAGATGTACCCGGAATCCGTCGAGGAACTGATAAGTGACTCACTCCGGGAAGAGTTCAAAGGTGAAGAGATGGTGTTGCATGGGTGTGGGCGGGAGGACATAGATGCTCGCATGCTCGGTTCTGGTCGCCCGTTTGTGCTCGAGCTACAGGAGCCAAGACGGAGGAATGTGGATTTGCGGATGGCCGAGGAGAAGGTGAATGAAGAGAACAGGGGTAAAGTGGAAGTGAGGGCTCTTCGGTATGTGAACAGAGAAATGGTAGCGAAGATAAAGAATGCGAAGATGGATAAGACGTACCGGATTGAAGTGGAGCTTAAGCCCTTACAGGGCTTGCGGGGTCATGGGGCAGAGCCCCATAAAACACGAGTGCCTGAAGAAGAGGTGAAGAATGCTTTGGAGCGGCTCAGTGGCGCGCTCATAGAACAGCGGACACCAACACGAGTCCTGCACAGGAGGGCGGATTTGGTACGGAAAAGGAAGGTACATAGTGTACGATTGGTCTCTTTCGAAGCGCAAAATGCCGTTATGGAAATAAAATGCAGCGCCGGGTTGTATATCAAGGAGCTCATCTCGGGTGATGAAGGGAGAACGAAACCGAGCTTCAGTGAGCTGCTCGGGGTAGAAGCTGAGGTGAAGGAACTGGATGTGCTGGATGTTGATCTGGATAGAGAGGTGGAGGATTTCACCGTATGAAATGGTCGAATCGCTTAGGAGTTACATGAGGTTACGGGGAGGGATAAAAATCTTTCCTATTTTTTAGCCGCTTTCTCCCCCTATCTTCCTCTATCTGCCCCTCAACTGAGAGCAAGGCATCCTTGAGCACCTCAATGAAGTCCCATCTTCGCTTTCCCGCCTTCTTTTCTACCTCCTCATCCTCACTCTTTGCGGTTATCGTCTTGATGAGTCCCGGTTCGCTCTGACCAACATACAATTTATCAGGCGTCTTGACATACGCACTTATCTTATAATACGGGAGACCTCCCCGGTCCCGCTCTTTTTTTATCACAATCTTTATCCAATGCACCCTTCTGGCGAATTTGGCAATTTTCCTCACTTCTGTCTCGATAATTCGCTCTGCAAGTTCTTTATATTCCTCATCGAGAGCTCCCTGGATCTCTACTTCCACCATTGCCTCTTCTCTAAGCCCTCGCAGATATCTCATGATGTCCAGTATGGTCACGAGTCCACGCGGAGCTCTATCTTTTACGATTGGCACACCCCGTATATCGTATCTCTGCAGTAAATGTGCAACCTCCGCGAGGTTTGCATCTGCATCAGCGGTTATCACTGGAGAATTCATAATGAGCGTGACCGATTGCTCCATTCGTGTAACCTTCTCTCCTTTAAGCTCACCGGAGGTCATCCGCCTTTTGGGCTTGTAAATCTTTCTTAAAATATCCCCTCCGGTAACGATGCCAACCAAATTATCCATGTCATCAACCACAAGAACCCGCCCTATGTTATTTTTCCTCATGAGGCTCCTCGCTTTTCCAATGCTGTCGGTCTTCTGTACAGAGATCGGATTTCTGGTCATTATTCTTCTCACATTAGTATCCTTTAGGATACGAGATTCAGCTCCCCTTCTCATGATGTCCCAGTCCGTGACAATTCCTGCAAGCGCACCATTGTTGTCAACCACGGGAGCCGCTCTCTGACCACTATCGATCAGTTCGCATATCGCGTCAAGGGTGGGTGTGTCTTTGTGTATGGAGTGCGGTTTAAACATGAATTCATCCACGTGTGATTGGGGATTGGAGGCAATGAGCAGATCTTGTACATTCACCAGATAGATCACGTCAGTATCAAGTACAACCAGGTTGTGAAACTTGTTCTTTTCCATAATGCCGATAGCCGTCGTTATCGCGGTATCCGGAGTTATGGTAACTACGTCCTTCGTGCTTATCTCTATTACCGGTTCGTCAAACATCCTTTTTCACCTCTTTTTGTCCGCAAATTCGGGCATGGGGCTGCGGAGATTTGAACTCCGGTCACCAGCACCCCAAGCTGGGAGGATCGTCCTGGCTACCCTACAGCCCCACCCACATATATATGGTAGGTAACTTTACTTTCTCATTTATACTTATTAAAGAAAGGGGATCCCTTTTCGGTTCGGTTAAAAATGGGTAGAGATGAGGATTTAACGGGGTTAGAAGGGTCAAGGGAAGTGAAAGGAGTTAGAATAGTGGATCATATGCGTGTAGATGAGCTGGTAGAAGAGTTAAGTGGTTGCGCCTTCGGTGCTGGTAGACTGGCAAAAGCGGTAGAGATATATGAAGAGATGCTGAAAGAGGAGACGACAAAATTCATGGGCATCGCCGGTGCACTGGTCCCCGCCGGTATGCGAAATCTACTAGCCGAGATGATACGGGAGAGGTACGTGGATGTCGTGGTAACGACCGGCGCAAATCTCGTGCATGATCTCATCGAAGCGCTTGGCGAGCACCATTATACGATCGGTGATGTGGGTGCGAATGTCGATATACCGGTAGATGATGTCAGGTTAAGGAATCATGGGTTGGATAGGATATATGATGTCGTGGTGCATAATGAGGCATTTGCACGGTTAGAGGATTTTTTACGAGGAGTATTTGGAGACCTCAGTCGCAAGAAGTATAGTATAAATGAATTGCTCAACGTGATAGGCGAAAAGCTCTCGGACAGAGATTCTCTTTTACGGAGCGCGGTGGACAGCGGAGTCCCTGTATTCTGTCCTTCGATTGCCGATTCTATGATTGGGCTCCACGTGTGGCTGTATAAACAAACGGGTTCCTTAGAGATTGATGCATTCACTGATATGAAAGAATTGATCGATCTCTTTTGCGACGCAAAACGCACGGGTGCTCTCATACTCGGTGGTGGTGTGCCAAAGAACTTTATATTCCAGGCTGCGATGGTAGCGCCACGAGAAAGAGGTCGAGAAGGGCTGGATTACGCGATACAAATAACCACGAAGACGCCCGAGGATGGTAGTTTGAGTGGTGCGACCTTAGAGGAAGCGAAATCGTGGGGAAAAATAGGCGAGAAAGCAAAGGTAGTTACGCTTTATTGTGACGCCACGATTGCATTGCCGATACTCATGGCTGCCGTGCGAGAGAGGATGTTGCGGATGAGAAGGCCATGAGAGGCCGCTTATGATAGTAGATAAGGTGGGAAATCATAGATTATGGATAACGTAGGTAAAATCGTGATTATCTTCTCTTTGGTGGGTGTGTGCATCTTATACGGTATCTCGGTATTTGTAACGCCTCCTTTTGTGCCTTTGGACGAGGTCGCTCTTCATGAAGGTTCGGTCATACGCACACGAGGTGTCATCACCGATTTCAGCATCACTAAATCCGGGAATATGCTCATGAAGATCGAAGGGAACAAAACGGAGCTACCACTATTTGTCACTTCGGGGGCTGAGAATGAGGAACTGTTAAATCTGAGCTATGGCGATGAAATAGCGGTTGAAGGCAGAGTGGAGGTGTACCGGGGCGAATATGAGCTCGTCGTCTCTGGAAACGCAATAAAAAAGGTGACGCCGGGAAGTACTATCTCCTTTGTATCCCAGATAGCAGTGCATCCCGAGGAGTATGAAGGAAGAAAGCTGCAGGTAGCAGGTTACGCCGAGGACGTTTACCAGCGCGTTTTTTATCTCCGTGATGCAACGGGCGACTATCGCCTGAGAGTGAAGCTCATGGCTACCGATATATCGATCTCAGAGTTGCAGGAAGGAGATAAGATAATTGCAGAGGGCGTATTCTCTTATGACGCAAAGAACATGAGGTACGAGTTGAATCTGGTTGCTTTGAGGCGCTGTGACTAATCATCTTCTTCCAGTCCCTCGTACTCAAAACCAATCGGGTATACTGCTAAGTCAGAGCTATTTAAATAAAAAGCATACTACATACCTATACAGAGAGCGCGATGAGCAAGAACACAAAAGGCAAGAAGATCAGGCTTACCAAAGCGAATAAACAGAATAGAAGAGTTCCTGCTTGGATAATGGTAAGGACGAGTCGAAGAGTGACAACGCATCCAAAGAGAAGGCACTGGCGGAGGACAAAGCTAAAAGTGTAAGGGGGTATCCACCATGGGGGAAGAGAAAGGCACTGGAGTAACCGAACGCATTTATACAATACCGTTGAGAGCGGTAAAAAAAGCACCGCGGTGGAAGCGGAGCAACCGTGCAATAGCGTTGATACGGGAATATCTCAAGCAGCATACAAAATATGAGGATATCGTATTAGATGCTGCACTCAATGAGAAGATTTGGGAGCGTGGCTCGGAGAAGCCGCCTTCCAAGATACGCGTGAGGATAATAGAAGAAGAGGATAGAATCAAAGCTGAGCTTGTGGAATAACGTGATGTGATGAAAAGGCGAGAGGAGAAAGAGAGAAAGAGGTTATTTGGTCTTGATGGAAGTTCGTATATAGGGGTCTTTGCGGGCTGCACTGAATCTCTGGTTCTTGTGCCTCCGCAGGTATCTGATAGATTAGCAGCGGAGATGGAGCGCGCGTTGAAGGTGAAAGCGGTAAAAACCTCGATAGCTGAGACCGCATTGGTTGGCTGTTTAGCCGTTGGGAATACAAATGGATTTATCTTCTCTCCTTATACACTGGAGAGCGAGATTCAAAGGATCGAGGAATTTTCACGGGCGGAAGGGCTGAGGGGAGCAATGCGCAAGCTGCCAGCCAGAGACCGGATGACCGCTGCTGGAAATATCATACTTGCCAACGATACCGTTGCTCTGGTCCATCCTCTGGTATCGGAGAAGACGATAGACGTGATAGCCGAGACCCTGGGGGTGAAGGTCTATAAGGGCACCATAGGGGGCTTAAAAACCGTGGGGATGGCTGCGGTCGCGACGAACAGAGGCATCTTAGCACATAAAAATGCGACTCAGGAGGAATTGGAATTTTTAGAAGAGATCTTCGAACTGCCCGTGGAGATAGGCAGTGTTAATTTCGGTGTTCCGTTAATCGGTGCTGCTTTGCTCGCGAACACCAAGGGATACGCTGCCGGATATGAGACAACCGGTGCGGAGCTCGGCAGGATCGAGGATGCGCTTGGATTTTAGGGCTCGCTTAGAACACCACGGTCAGGTAAATAGTTCTTAGAATTCCGTTTTCTTTTAGTTCTGCCGTCCAGGCAGCTGTTAAGAACTCCCCATAGTGCGATTGGTAGCATAACTTGAACAAAAAATTAAAAGATAAGCGGAAAAGCGATATCAACCCCTAGAGCTCGCTCTCCTTATATTTTATACGGGATACCTGACCCAAAGAGAGAATACAAGAGGATCACCGAACTCATGCTGGGATTATATGATGAGGGGGACTTTGCTCATCTATTTTTCCCACCCTCTTGTAAATGTGCTGAACGCCTTGTCCTACTTTGTACCGTTCTGGATGTTCTAAAAAGTCTTTAGGCATAATAATCTTTAAAATATTATCCTCGTATAGTGTTATGAAATCTGACTCCATCTTGTAACCTACTTCCCTCCTTTATCCATCACTGGTATTCTTATCACTTTTCCTTTGCCTTTTTCTCTTCAGATAGATATATACCTCATCTCAGCGATCTACTATCTTAACCCTTCTCGGATTAAGTGGATCTGCGCTTCATAACCGCTATCTTTGATTTTCCTCACTTATTATTTGAACTATGGATATTAAAAACATTTTAAATATAAAAAATATTTCTTACAGTACAAATGTTATAAAGTACTAACGACGAACTCGGGGAGAATGATAGAATCAACGCTTATAATGCCTACGAGCTTATCATCATCCACCACCGGCAGCCTTCGTGTTTACCTCCTGAGGTTATAACTACACTGCCGATGCTCAGTTCTGCCATATCCTTCACTACTTCTGTAACCAAAACGTCTTCATCTTCGGTGATGATGGGACGGCTCATTATTTCACGGACTTTCGTATCCGGTATTTCTTCTTCGCTGGTATGCATAGCCACGGTTATTTCTTTTGTTTGGGCTGGTACTGTGGATGCGACCTGATTTGTTCGAGCACGCGCGGGAAGTCGGCGAATACCGCTCCTAAATCCACCGTCCCGACCACGTCGACAACGCCTAAAGCCGCTACAGCCTCCCCGTTTTTATTCCGAATGGGAGCAACAACCACGGGTATTCGTGCATACCTCCCGGTAAGCGGTGTTGTCCGTATCACGCGATTCTCCTCGAGCGCACGTTCTAATACCGGACCGGTGTATTCAAAATCGATAACCTCTCCTTTTTCCACGCAAACACCCTTCTTATTCTTGCTTCGCATTGTTACGGGTATTACAAGCAGATCATTCACTGCTCTGGCTATCGGTGCGAGCTCTTCTGCGGTTGACTCTTCATTTATTACGATACCTTCTTTCATTTCTCTTTCTATATTTGTTTACCGCCGAGATCACGGAGAGCGCTGAGATGACGAAATATAATGGG
>JACUTR010000145.1 GCA_014859735.1 Candidatus Methanophagales archaeon
CTGTCGCAGAGGCTAATCCACTAAAACAAGGATTGAAACTGATATAACATCAAAGTACCCCTCTTTGCTGAGCCGTCGCAGAGGCTAATCCACTAAAACAAGGATTGAAACATCGTTCTTCTGCGGTCCAGTATAGCTCTTGAGATTGTCGCAGAGGCTAATCCACTAAAACAAGGATTGAAACTCAGGAGTTCTATGAGATGTTTGGAACTGATACCGTGGTCGCAGAGGCTAATCCACTAAAACAAGGATAAACTTTTCCCGCTTCGCGGGAAACCTTTACTAAGAACGCTTCCGCTGTCTTTTGCGGAACAAAAATCTTTCTTGGTAAAGCTTCTTTCTTTAGAAAGAAGGTTTTAAAACAAGGATTGAAACTGAATAATCCGCTCTCAAAAGAGAATGGGCTCGATCACGCAATCCAACCTGAAATTCAATCTTTACTCCTTCTCACCGTTATCGGAATAACACTTTTCTCGAATTCCTCAATCGCTATATTTATAGGGTCTAGCTCGTCCGTCTCAATGAGCACCGGAGCACCATACGCTATCTGGAGTGCTCGTGCACCTATGATCCGTGCTTTCTCGTATTTCGTATATTTATTTTTTTCTTTCTCTTCTGTCAAGAAGATCCCCCTTAACCTTTCCTTTCCTTACCTTATTTATCGCATCGCGAGACGAGAGAATGGATGGGGTTGCTGAGATTTGAACTCAGGTCTCGGCGTCCCGAACGCCGAAGGATAGACCAAGCTACCCTACAACCCCGTTATTTTTATCATTCATAGGGCGCTATCTCATCGAGCAACTCTGCATGCGTTAGAAGCATCCTTCGACAGCAATATCTCGTTATACCCAGGCCGTCCAGTACCTCTCCCGGAGCCTCTGACTTTATTCGTTCCTTATACTCATCCCAAACATCTGATATGACTCGTCCACATGTATAACACCTGACTGGAATCATGAGACTTCACCCTCACCGGTACGACTTCTGCCGCTTCGCTCGTGCACCCTTTGCGTCAAACTTCTTCGGCTCCTTAATTCGCATGTCACTGACCAGCAAGCTTCTATCATACTCCAGATAGGTTTCCCTTAGTTCTTCGTTCTCGGTCCACTCCACTAATCCTCGTGCAATCGCCGTGCGAGCCGCCTCTGCCTGTCCCATAAAACCGCCACCACGCACATTTACCTCCACCTCAATACCCTCAATACCACCGCCGAGAAACTGAGCTGCAATAAACAACGGTTCTGATACCTTTGCTCTTACCACTTCAGGCTCCAGTACCTCCAGTGGTTTCTTGTTTATTCTCACAGTGCCTTTTCCCTCCCTTATGGTTACCCGTGCGACTGCGGTCTTCCTCTTTCCAACCTCGTTTACTACCTTCTTTACCTTTGCTTTGCTACCCATCCTAACTTTTCACTCACCTCACCTACCGTTACATACTTACGAGATAATCGTTCAGCCCCAGCATGCTCCACTTTTTTCTGCGCCACCGTTTCATAATCCTCAGGTATGCCAAGATAAACCTTCACTCGTGAAAGCGCTTCTCTTCCCTTTGCCTGCTTATAGGGGAGCATCCCCCGTATCGTCCTCTTCACAATTCGATCGGGCATTTTAGGGTAGAAGGGTCCTTTCTCTCTCGACCCTCTATCCTTCTTTTGTTTGTAATCGTTAAATATCCTCTCTTTGGACCCGCTTATGACCACGCGTTCAGCGTTAACGATCACGATCTCCGTATCCTTCTCGGTCAGCAACTTCTTCGCTACGCTACTCGCCAGTCGTCCCAGGATGAGACCTTCCCCATCTATTATCTCTATTCTCTCACTCATCGTCTCTCTTCTGTTTTTTTGATAAAACTTCTTTCTAAAAAGTTTTATTGCTCAA
>JACUTR010000052.1 GCA_014859735.1 Candidatus Methanophagales archaeon
CAATCACCTGTGGAAGGAAATTTTTTGTACGCGTGATGAAGTCATATCGGTCATCCCTCAGCGAATCCAGGCTGACATTCACCCTATCCAACCCGGCATCCGCAAGGTCAGCCGCATAGTTGCTCAAGAATATGCCGTTCGTAGTTACCGATATCTCATCTTCAAATTCTCTCATGCCCTGAATTATCTCCACGAGGTCACTGCGCATCAGGGGCTCGCCACCCGAAAATTTAATCCTCCTTATCTCAAAATAA
Source organism: Candidatus Methanophagales archaeon (assembly GCA_014859735.1). GTDB lineage: Archaea > Halobacteriota > Syntropharchaeia > Alkanophagales > Methanospirareceae > ANME-1-THS. The sequence goes on from JACUTR010000052.1 coordinate 255, forward strand.
GCTGATGCGACTCGTGCTATCTCGATGACCAGCTCAGCACTGATCTCTTTATCCTTTTCCTTGCTGCTTTCCCCTTCACGATGACAATAGATGCAGTTCAATATACACCGGTTTGTAAGAGAGAATCGCAAACTCCTTATCTCCCTGCCGTACTTGTCTATTAATCGTTCTTTATCCCCGCGCACTTCCCTTTTTGGTTCCATCTTCCACTTCAGGTAACTATCATACTCACCACCAGCATACTAATTGCTATGCCCAACGCAACACCATATACGCGCCTATCCCACGCTAACACCTTCCTTCCATCCAATACACTAACTGGAATCAGATTAAAAACGGCGAGCCATGCATTGATCATCAGCCCAAACTTGCCCATCCAGCCAAATATGCCAGAAGGAGCGAGCAAGAAGAGGGTGAAGAAAAGAATTGCCAGGATCACGTTCATCATTGGACCTGCGAGTGCTATCCTTCCATTCTCCTCCCTCGTGAGATACGGATTGAAGATCATAACAGCGCCAGGCGCTGCGAATATAAACCCCAAAAACGCTGTCAGTATCGCCAGAAGCAGCATAGACGGTGCCATCCTGAATTCAGACCATGCGCCATATCGTTGAGCTACCACTTTATGCGCGAGTTCATGGAAGATGAAGGCAAAGCCAACGGTGACCGCGGAAATTATAAATATTCTAAACAGACTGAGAGGGTACCATCTCTGTAAGATAAGAGTAAATGCAAACGCGATCGCAAGCCATGCTATCACCAGATGCTTTATTTCCGTTCCGCTTGTCCGTATCGGCATTTTTTGGCACTCGTTAGATTACATAGCCCGGGACGGATTCGAACCGACGTCACGAGGTCCAGAGCCTCGGATGATTGACCGCTACACTACCGGGCTATTTTCTTCAATGCGGTTTTCGATATAAAAAACTTAAAAAAGGTCCTCGGAATTTTTAACAGAACGTGAGCAGAGCGAATATCAAAATCACGAGCAACGCGGGGTTTTAACTCATCATCCTTTACGCATGCCGCGAGTAAGAAAAGAGTGAGTGCGAAATGAAGGCCGATGCTTGGCATGTTCTGTCCTTTACTTGGTTACTGCCGTAACCATTATTTTTTCTAAAAATATGGAAAGAGGGGAGTTTTCATCCCCCATAAAGTACTATGTCCCCACCTATTCAGGCTTTTTTAAATTGCGCTTCTAATACGTCACCGATAAACGTGCCGATTATGAATATGATCACGAGGAATACCACTTCTATAAATATTCCGATTGCACTCACCGCAAAGAGTACCGCTCCACCCACGAAAAAACCGATAAGCCCAAAGATTATTCCCAGAACAATACCGTATAGTACGCCCTTTTTGAGAAGTTCCCAGCGCTGTTCTTTTCCTGGTTTCACGTAGCCGTAAACCAGCCCGATAATAAAGGCGAGTATCTCAAATATCGGTATCATTTCTTACCACCCCCTAAAAATCTAGGGGTGAAGCGTACATATAAACCTTTGGGGAACTTCACACGCTGAGTTTGCATCTTTTTGGTCAAACTTTTTATCTTCTTAGACAATCTTTTTATTTTATATACAACCTATGAGTTGGGAGGAAGAAGAGGAGATACAGAGGAGATACAACGCGGAGTATATTGCGTGGCTGCAAATCGAAGCAAAGGAAATAGCGGCAACGCTCAAGAAGCTCGATCCAAATAGAATAAATGAGATCATCAGATTTTACGAGAGATATATTGAGCACCCAGCCTCTATGCACGTCCCTCTTGAAGGCGGGGAGGAAGAGAGAATCGAGCAACTCGTTGGCAAAGATCGTCTCAAGAAGATCATTTTGTTAAAAACAAAGGCGTTTATCTTCGCACCCTCTATTTTAGCTCCTTACGCGGGATCGTTAGATTTCGGCACGGCGATGTATCGCCGATATCCTCTTCACGGCCTGTGGTTCTCCGTCATAGCATTGAACGAGGCGTATCATAAATCCGCAACCAAACCCATGCTGAGGTACCTGCTCGAACACGAACTTGCCCAGGGTGAAATCTACGCAGAGTTAGCACGGCAGCAGATCAAAATCCTCAGCTTGGAGATGAAAGGCATAATCCACGAAGAAGCGCGGATGAATGCGATACAGCAGTCAGGCATCTCGGATGACGAGGTGGAACAAGAACGACAATTGATCCTCGAGCTTGCTGCACAACATCCCGTGGTTCCCGTGCATTTAGCATCCGCATCACTCTTTAGATATCTCGAGGAGAATTGGGAGAAAGTGAAGCGGTTCGGAGTTGCCAGCCAGAATGAAAGCGAAAAAGAATCGGAGATCCCCCTTGAAAAGCTCGTGGAATGGTCTGATTTTTCCATTAACGCATTTAAAATCTTCTTGAGGGATTTGAAAAGCGAAATAACTACGACAGGGGCAGAATACGGTATCGAGATAGTGTAGCTACACCGTTCGACCTGCCTCTCTCGGTAGACTCGTTCTACTTACTGGGAGAGGGTATACCCGTGAAACAATGAGAAGAGGTCGAATAACCTTTTTATTTCAACCCTCGTTTCTCTATCTAAGAAAGAGTTCGATGCTGCGAATAACCTTTGTAGGAACCGGTGGCGCGACACCTACGCCCAACAGGAATCCCTCTGCGATAGCGGTGAATAGAGAAGGTGAGTTGATGCTGTTTGATTGTGGTGAAGGAGCGCAGCAGCAGATGATGAGAGCTAAGACCGGCATGAAGATAAAATCTATCTTTCTCACGCATTTTCATGCCGACCATGTGCTCGGTATCCCGGGTCTGTTACAGACGATGGCGCTGCAAGGCAGAGAGGTTCCCCTGGAAATATACGGTCCGAGGTATGTGGATAAATTCCTCTATCATCTTCTCTCTCTGGGTTACGCCGGCAGGAGTTTTGAAGTGAGGGCGATAGAACTGGGACCTGGTGATGTAATAAGAAGAGCAGGATATGAGATCCGGGCGATAAAAACGGTGCACAATGTGGTAAGCATCGGCTATGTGCTGGAAGAGGATATGCGACCCGGGAGATTTAATAGAGAAAGAGCGCTCGAGCTTGGTATTGAACCCGGCCCTCTCTTCTCCAAACTTCAATCAGGACATTCTATTTGCGTTGCGGGGAGGGAGATAAGACCTGAAGAAGTTTTAGGACCACCGAGACCGGGCAGGAAAATTGTGTATACTGGTGATACGAGACCGTGTGAGAGCGTGATAGAGGCGAGCACGAACGCTGATCTGTTGATACATGATGGCACGTTATCAGAAGAGACAAAGGAATATGCACTTGATTACATGCATTCAACCGCTTTAGAAGCTGCGGAAGTGGCGAAGAAGGCCGCTGTGAGGAAACTCATCTTAACGCATATCAGCGCGCGATATTCCGATTTAGAAGGCGCAATGAAGTTGGAGGAAGAAGCACGGCTCGTGTTCGAGAACACCGAAGTTGCACGAGACCTCATGACGGTAGAAGTTGGGTATAGTGAATGAATGACATCACCGTCAGAGGGAGTGAGGAGAGTAAGCCCCCTTCTGTTTCGGCAGCATTCATCTTCGCGCCTTCATACGGCTTGCACCCACGAGGTTGGCCGTTCCATCCGTAACCATATGGCCTCATCCTTGCGGAATCATCGCGTTACTACGGCACGGTATCGTTTCTATACCAGAGCCAAGACTCTCGCCTTACGCCTTCGCGGCGTTCGTGTTCTTGTGGTGGAGGGACTTTCCTCAGCCTTCTTGTGAAGACCGGCAGCTGCCCTTCCTCTCTCCCCCTCACGTTATAGATTATTCTAATGCGAGATATATTTTCCGTATTTCTCCCGCGGATAAAAGAAAAGAAAGGAAAAATACGGGCGGTGGATAATTTACCGCTTTTAGCGTCTGATAATCGGTATAATATCGCCAAATGCGCCTTTACCCACGCCTTCTCTCTCTGACCTTACTGCTTCCCGCTCTTCGAACACCCCGCCAAAGATCCATTTTGGCTCCACACCAGTCATTATCGCCGTTATCTTTGCCTTTCCATTGTAATCCCCATTTATTCGTGCTCCCCATATTACATTTGCACTGGAATCTAACTCATAGGTAAGCAACTCCACGATATCATTGGTCTCCTTCATCGTGAGGTCAGAGCCTCCCGTCACATGTATAAGAGCACCTTTTGCTCCCCGATAGTTAGCTTCCAAGAGCGGGTGACAGAGCGCATCTTGTACAACCGCTTCGGGCTTGTTTTCCGCTTTCGAGGTCTGTCCTACGAGCATAACGGCGACTCCCCCTGTCTCCATTATTGCCTTGAGGTCGGCGAAGTCGAGATTTACTAAGGAGGGTTTTGTTATCGTCTCGGCTATACCCTGTATCGTCTCCGCAATCAGCATATCCATCGTCTTAAAGGCGTCATTCACCGGAAGGTTGCCCGCATATTTGATCAACTTGTCGTTCTCCAATACGATAACGGTATCAGTAGCATCTCGCAATCTTTCTATCCCTTCAGCGGCTTTTTTTCTTCTTATCCGCTCCGCTTCAAAGGGAAACGAGACCATCGCGACTACAATCGCACCTTCTTCCTTAGCCACTTCGGCAACCACAGGCGAGGCCCCCGTGCCCGTACCACCACCCATTCCGGCAGTGAGGAACACGAAGTTTTTTCCTTTCAATAACCCCCGAAGCTCTTCCTTATCCAATTCCGCTGCTTTTCTCCCTATATCTGGAGAGCCCCCTGCACCTAATCCTCGGGTGAGTGATCTTCCTATCAACATCTTCTTTTCGCATTTTATCGAATCCAAGTGCAGCTTGTCCGTGTTTATGGCTATCCGATCTACGCCATTTAACCCGCCCAAGCTCTCCAACCTATTCATCGAATTGTTACCTGCCCCGCCTACACCGATTATCGCTAGCTGTGGCACCCCAAACCAGTCATCCACCGTTTCTTTCCCTCTCTCTTCTACTTGATATCCAAACACATCCCCCATTTTATTTCACCTTCTCTTTTTCGCTTTCAATTTCCACATCAAGTACTACCTTCTAAAGAAGAATGGGTTATATAAACTTTTCTATAAGGCGGCGGTGCATGGACTCATGAATGCTGTGTACGGAAGGCGTATCTAAGCCGCCTATTTCACCAAAGGTATAAAATCCATGTCTGGCTGAGCAAGGAAAGGATTTACTTACGATATGACCTGCATCTCCGATACCCGTAGAGAAGGTGAGACGACATTATAAATCTGTCGAGTATCGTTTCCGATCATTTCGACCTGTTTCAATACCTCTTGCATGTTGCCCGCGATCATCACGTGCTTAACCGGAAATAAACTCCCGTCTTTAATCCCAAAGGCATTCTGTGCAACGACGGAGAAATCACCCGATGCTCTTGACGCGGTATGTGCACCTATTACATCGTTTATGAATAATCCTTCCTGTATCTCGCCGATGATCTCTTCCTGAGATGCACTCCTTCCACCTTCTTTTAGGATGAAATTCGTTGCCCCCGGGACTGGCAAATTGTCGAAGCTTCTTACGGCATTCCCCGTGCTTTCTACATGATCTTTGCCTGCGGTGTAAGAATCGTAGAGGAAATTTTTGAGCACGCCTTTTTCCACTATGGTTGTAGATTGCGAAGGAACACCTTCGCCATCCATTCTTCCGCTATTTACACCTGACGGCATCGTGCCATCGTCTACAATCGTGAGAATTTCCGAAGCTATCTCCTCCCCTCTTTTACCATGATAGGGCGATTGTTTGCGCTGCACGTTCTCCGCGCTCACCTGCGGAATTAAGGTGTACGCTAAGAGGCTTTGCACCGCCCGTGGCGAGAAAACGAGAGGGAGCCTCTTTATTTTGAGCCCTCTACCGCCCACGCTCTCCGCCGCTATCCTTACCGCCTCCCTGCCGATCCACCCAAAGTCTATCTCCGCGAGCATTCTGCGTACCTCACTTTCATATCCAGGTATCTCCTCACCGTCATCTTCGCTCGCTACCACCGTTATCCCGGCAGAGACATAGGTGCCGGTATCGCTTGTTTCAATACCTTCGGAATTGAGAATGTAGGTATCATCAAGAGCAGCGGCGAAGCTCCCTTCTGTTGGTCTGCATTGTATCCCTTTTCTCACCTCATACTCCTTCATTCCCGCGAGCATCTCGTTGCAATAGCTTATCGCATCCTCGCTCCCGCTTCCACCCCTGAGAAGGTCAACTATCCGTTTATCAATGGTTTTTGCAGGTTTCTTGTAGCTATACCTTGACCGTTCAGAGACCGGTTTTGGCAAGCCAGAAAAATACGCGTCGTGCTCAGATACCCGCGCTTGTTTTATTGCATGCGCCACGCATTCCTCTATCTTCCCGTTCTCCAATGCAGTCGTGTACGAAAATCCTATCTTATTTGAGAGTACAACACGCACTCCTATACCGGTACTTTTAACGTGCTTTACCTTTTTCACTTCCTCTCGCTCAAGGTCAACGCTTAAAATATCGCCCCGTTCTCCATAAATCTCTGCCTGGTCGCAGCTTTCCGAAGCCATTCTGAGCCCTTTACGCATGAATTCAAACATTCTTTTACTCCTCCTTTTACCGAGCTCCAAACGAGTAGTACCTATGCAAATTTGAGAGTAGCCATAGCGGTTTTATACCGTAATTAATCTATTTTGACCTCGTTACCTAAAGTATTAGTGGAGGGATTATATTAACCATCATGGTAAAACCTCTAAAAGAAGGCGAACTTGTTCATCTGCTAGACAAAAAAGGTAAGAGATATCAGATTTTATTAAAAGCGGGGTCATCGTTCTCGTTTAGCCGGGGTACAATTCTACATGATGATCTTCTAGGCCTCATGGAGGGGAGTGTGATAAGCGCTCGCTTTGGGGAACGGCTCATGGTCATCAGACCTACTTTAGCCGAGTATATAGCAAAGATGCGGAAAGGTTCGCAGATCATATACCCCAAAGACATTGCTGCCATTTTGATGCTTGCTGATATATTTCCGGGTGCAGCGGTTTTGGAGGCGGGGATAGGCTCCGGAGCTCTTACAATGGCGTTACTGCGTGCGGTGGGCAAAGCTGGAAAGGTGATATCATATGAACGGAGAACGGACTTTTTGGAGATTGCGAGAAGCAATATAGAAACGTTCTTCGGTACGGTGGAACGTGCAGGGCGAGAAGGTTCTGGGAACTTGATAGTAAAGGAGCGGGATGTGTATGAGGGCATAGAGGAGCGAGAGCTGGACAGAATACTATTGGACCTTCCCGAGCCATGGATGGTGCTGAAGCATGTAGAAGAATCGCTGAGCAGTGGCGGAATCCTCCTGTGCTATAACCCGACGGTGCTGCAGATCTACAAGCTTTCGAGACGACTGGAGTTGAAATACGAGAGGAGCTTTCGCGTTATGGGTATTTACGAAATTGGTATGCGAGGCTGGGAGATTAAAGGGAGAAGTATGCGCCCGGAGCATCGAATGATTGCTCATACCGGGTTTATTTTGGTAGCGAGGAAATGTTCCCCTACGGAGTGAAAGCTCTTGTAAACGTGTTCTTTGAGCTCGGTTAAGCTTGTAGAGAAGAATAAATGACTGTTACATGAGCAATCGGTACAGCCGAACTGAGCTAGGGACTCCAGTTGCATGCCCATATTCGCTGCAATTTCGCATTCTTTCCGCTCCTTCGTTTCTGCACACAGCACTTCCTTTACTTCGACCACGGGGTTTGCCAGGAGATAATCGATATGCCAATGCAATTTTTTATCATCGCCAATGTCACGCGTGTGTCTCTCTATCCTCTGCTCTAATCCTGAAAGAGCAGAGCCGACATAGGCATAAAAACCTCGTTTGAATCTTATGCATCCTATTTTGCCTATCTCTGCTTCTGTATCCGCATGGTTTTCTATGATGAGCACGTAGGTTCCTTTCATTTGTTTGGTTTGCTTTGCTTCTTAATTTTGATACAAAATAGAGCAAAATTTTAAAAACATCACTTAAATTTTTAACACCCTGCCTCCATTTAATTAAAGGTATAAGTAAGTATACTATAAGAGGGTGCAGAAGAAGCAATAACTGGGTGATTAGAATAGAATGGAGAAATCAAAAGAGAAGAAGGTAAGAGATGTGATGACGCGTGGGGTCATTACGGTATCGTTTGACACACAGGTAAGTGAAGTAGCCAGGATACTCGTGGAGAAGGATGTATCAGGTGTAGCGGTAATCGCGCCAGACGGCGAAGCAGTGGGCGTGATATCTGAGATTGATGTCATAAAAGTATTCGATCAGAATTGGGATACCTTAACGGCGGAGGATATCATGTCCTCCTTTGTGAGGACAGCAGACCCTGAAACGACGATAAAGGATGCCGCAGTTATTATGAGGGATTTGAACATCCATAGATTATTGATACTCTCGCTAAATCCCGCGTATGGTCTTCCCGTAGGGATTTTAACTGCACGAGACATACTGAGCGCGATTGTCAAACCAAAATGACACGAATATACATTCCTTTACTTCCGCCCTTAAACGTTCAGCGGGGGACCTGCATTGCTCCCAATCCACCCCATAGACTTCTCGGATGATTTTGAGGCTCTCTTGCTTGCCTTGCGAGAGGCACTGGTCGGGAATCGCGCGAGCTGTTGTGAATGAAAGAGATACCACATTGATATTTTTAACATCTAGTGTACGGATACATCGTTATAGAGAATGAGGAAAGAGCGGATTGAACGATTGAAGCGGAAGAAAAATGCGATTATTTTAGCCCATAACTACCAGAGACCAGAGGTTCAGGACATTGCGGAGTTCGTTGGTGACTCCTTAGAGCTTGCGAGAAGAGCGATGGATACGCGTGCTGATATCATCATCTTTTGCGGCGTTGATTTCATGGCAGAGACTGCTGCGCTCTTAAACCCGCATAAAAAAGTGATTATTCCAGATGTCTGTGCGATCTGCCCAATGGCGCAGCAATTGCCCCGGGAAGTCCTGCTTGCGGCAAAGCGAGCGTATCCTGATGCTGAAGTAGTCCTCTATGTAAATACACTTGCAGAAAGCAAGGCACTTGCCGACTGCATTTGCACCTCTGCAAACGCGCGTGAAATAGTTAGGGCGATGGATGCTTCAACCATACTATTTGGTCCTGATCACAACCTGGCATATTACGCGCAGAAAGCAACCACAAAGAAGATTATTCCCGTTCCTGAGCATGGGAATTGCCCTACCCATCATCAAATCGCGCTCGAAGACCTGATAAAAGCGAAGGACGCGCACCCGAGCGCAACGGTCATTGTTCATCCCGAGTGCATTCCTGAGGTTCAGGACAGAGCGGATTACATTGCGTCAACCAGCGGCATGGTGAAGATTTGCACGGACGTGGAGGACGAGGAATTTGTGATTGGCACTGAGGTTGGGCTCCTGCACCGGCTCGAAAAAGAAGCACAGGGCAAGAAATTTTATCCTCTTTCGACTACTGCGATCTGTCCGCAGATGAAGATGCCGACCCTGGAGAAGATAGAAGCAGCATTGGAGCAAGAAGAGCCTGAAGTCGTTCTTACACCTGACATCATGGAGAAGGCGAGGAAACCCATCGAGCGGATGCTTGCACTATCTCCGTAAACACACTTTTTATTTAGAAAATTTTCCGTAAACGCTTTTTTAAAAAGGGTTTAAAAGAAAATTTGATCAACAAACTTTTCAGAAAAGTTTGATCAAAAACGCTTCGCGGAAAGAACGCGTTTCAGCGCTTCAACAACCTTCTCATTCTCTTCCTGAGTACCCACGCTAATCCTGATAAACGAATCGCCGGCACCCCTAAACGAGGAGCAATCTCGTACGGTTATCCCCTTCTTCTCTAAGGTATCACATACCTCCGAAGATTTCCGTGGCGAAACATCCACGAGCACGAAATTAGCCTTCGAAGGGTAGACTTTAGATAACCCCTGCAGATTATCCACCAGAAACGATCTTCCGGACTTCACCAGCTCGATACTTCTGCGTAAATGGTCTTTATCACTCAATGCGGTGATCGCCGCTTGTAGCGCGACGCTATTAACCGAGAACGGTATTGCAACCTTTTTATAAGTGCTTATAAGCCATTCGGGTATTACTGCATAGCCAACTCGCAGCCCGGCGAGCCCAAACGCCTTTGAGAAGGTCCGCAGCACCACCACATTCTCATACTCGTTCACCAATTTCACCAGTGATGAATCAGCAAATTCCACATACGCTTCGTCTAAAACTACCATTACCGCTGGTACTGATTCGGCGAGCTGACGCACCTCAGCTTCGGGTATGCAATTCCCGGTAGGGTTGTTCGGCGAGCCAAGAAAGATCATGCGGGTTCTGTCGTTACAGGCAGCTATTAAGTCATCGACAGGTATGGTGAAGTTCCCCTCCTTTTTTCTTGGTATATACCGTGGTGTACCGCCGGCTATCGTTACCAGTGACTCATAGAGCGAAAACGTTGGTATCGGTATGAGCGCCTCATCGCCATTCCCAACAAAAATCTTGACAAGTGTATCTAACACACCATCAATGCCCGCACCGATAACGATATTTCCAATACGAAAGCCAACGTAACGTGCAATTTCAGCTCTGAGCGCTTCCTCATGCCCTTCCCAGGGATACACGCTCAGTTTCAAATCACCTGCTTCTAAACTTTTGACTATGGCTTTAACTACCTCAGGGCTGGGTCCTAAGGGGTTCTCATTGGAGCTCAGCTTGATCGCTCCCTCTATCAATTTACCTGGCTTGTATTCTTCTATTTTTCCAACCACTGGACGCACTGGCACTCGCATTTCTGATAGTCATTTGTTACTAAGGATAGATATAAGATTGGTGGTTTAGGACAAAGAGGAGAGAAGTAAGGTGCCAATGAAATTTTAAAGAACCTGTACTAGGATAGAAGTGAAGAGAAATTATAATAAGTGTATCTATTCAGGTTTTTTAACTTTTTCTCTTTTGATAAACCCAGAGGATTTTT
>JACUTR010000053.1 GCA_014859735.1 Candidatus Methanophagales archaeon
TCATAAATTCAAATTTAGAGATAATCTATATCAACATGTGCGGAATATGGGGTATTATATAATAAGCGTTACAAAAAATATTGCATATGAAAATTGCAGGAGTTGGGATATATATGATAGAGCAGCCGGGAGCCAAAGTTTTATCACCATCTCAGTTACTCTTACAAGCAGGATGGGGAGGAGGGAGGGAAGTAAATAGGATGATATTTTGACTATGCTAACTTTTTGGTCTCTTTCATATATGCGTTTTAAGCGAATTTTCTATCGCGTTACTATATTTCCTATTAGTTGTCCTTATTCCTTCCAGTATATCGCAAAAACGAGGTTCATTTTGGTCTTATCTAAAAAAATATTCCCAGCTTTTTATACACTTAAATTTAACTATAGGTATATAATAGCTTATTCAGCCCTAACTCTCCAGTTCGGTTATCTACACAATGGAGAGATCAGGTCCCTAACTCCCAGGAGCCAAGATACCTCTTTTGTTCTTCTGTTAGTTCTTCTATCTCAACACCCAACGACTTCAGCTTCAACAAAGCCACTTCCTCATCTATCTCCTTCGGCACTGAATATACCTCGTTGTGGAGCTTCTCGTGATTTTCCACAATGTACCGCACACATAACGCCTGGTTTGCGAAGCTCATGTCCATTACCTCGGGGGGATGCCCGTAAGCCGCAGTGAGATTCACAATTCGACCTTCAGAGAGTAAATAGAGCTTTCTGCCATCTCTCATCCGGTATTCAACCACATTCTCTTTTATCTCCATTATCTCCACTGCCCTCTCTTCCAGATCGTTTATGTTTATCTCGACATTAAAATGACCGGTATTGGCAAGAATCGCACCATCCTTCATCAACTCGAAATGCTCGCCCCTTATAACAGAGATATCGCCGGTAGCAGTGATAAAGAGGTCACCAATTTCTGCCGCCTCCCTCATCGGCATCACCCGGTATCCGTCCATAACCGCCTCCAGTGCTTTCCGTGGGTTTGTTTCTACCACGACCACCGATGAGCCAAGCCCTCGTGCTCGTAGCGCCACGCCTCGCCCGCACCAGCCATATCCAACTACTACCACGACTCTGCCAGCGAAAAGAAGATTTGTCGCATTCATTATCCCGTGAACGGTTGATTGACCGGTTCCGTATCGGTTATCGAACATCATCTTCGTCTCTGCATCGTTGACCGCAATTAGAGGGAAGCCCAACTTGTTCTCTTTCGCTCGTGCGCGATGCCGTATCACGCCGGTGGTTGTCTCCTCGCACGCACCCTTGACGTCTTTTATCAGTTCTTCACGCTGGGTATGAATCCAGGTAATCGTATCGCCGCCGTCATCAAGCACCACCGTAGGATTTATTCCAAGTGCTTCATTGATACATCTATAATATTCCTCCTCACGCTCGCCCCTGAAAGCGTATGTCTTTATTCCAGACGAAGCTAAAGCGGCGGCTATGTCATCTTGAGTAGAAAGAGGATTTGCAGCTGCAAGTGCCACTTCTGCACCTCCAGCTCGTAATGTCAGGATAAGATTTGCCGTTTCCACCGTAACATGGAGGCACGCCGTTACGTTCACGTCTTTCAATGGCTTCTCACGCAGGTATCTCTCCCTTACCAGGTTCAAAACGGGCATTCTTCCTTTAACCCATTCTATTCTCTTCTTTCCGCCTTCTGCAAGATTTAAATCCTTTACGATACTCGCTCCCATTTGACCACCCTATTCGATGCTTGCTGAACCAATCCATTCTACTATATAAAAACCTTTTTATCTTCTTATAAGTTATCCGAGAAGTAAAGATGCATGGATGGGTAACGGAAAGGGAAAATGATAGTAAAAGAGATAATTAATGAAAGAGTCATGACTCTTGCAGAAGCTAAGGACATCTTGACTGCTCTAAAGAGAAGTGGGGAGGGAAAGAAAACGGAAGAGGGGGAGGAAGAGGAGGAGATAAGGTATGAGAGGCGAAAAGCCCATGAGCATACAACAAAGTTTGCGAAACTTGGAGCGGGAGAGTCGAGGGCTCTTATAAACGAGCTTCTTGGATTAGCAAAGATGAAAGAGGAGATTGCGGTACGGATTGCTGATTTGATGCCCAAAAGTGCAAACGAGGTGCGGGCAATCTATGCGAAGGAACGATTTACACTTACCGAGGCGGACTTAGAAAAGATACTCGATTTAGTTGCAACATATGAATGAGCGAAGTTGTGGTTGAGCCTATTTTGGGGGAAGAGTGGATGAAAGGGTATGAATATGAAAAAAAGAGCAGGGTAGAGAAGGGAAGGGTGAGTGAGAGGGTAAAGACACGAGAGACGTATGCACGAGTCCTCGATTATTTACCCTACGGACATCCTGATGACTCCCGTCCGGTCTATCAGAAGAAACCACTTGTTCAGGCTATTGGTGAATCTAAATTCGTCTTAATGGAGCTTTCGCCAAAGAAGAATAAAATCCCTGCGACGCATGAGCGGGTATATATAGGAGAAGGCGAGCGGGAAGTAATAGATCATGTCATTAGGAGGTCGAGATATAAGGAATTAACGCCGACGGCGAAGGTAGAATTACCGTATGTATTGGAGATGCTCGTAAAAGAGGATGAGAAAAGGTTCATACAGGCGTTTAACGAAGCTAAGCCGATCACCACGAGATTGCATACACTTGATTTGCTACCAGGGATAGGAAAGAAATTGATGTGGGCGATATTGGAAGAGCGGAAGAAGGGAGAGTTCCCCGACTTTGAAGACCTCACAAAAAGGGTTAAGGGGCTTCATCATCCTGAAAAGATACTTGCAAAGAGAATAGAGGAGGAGATAATGGAGGAGAACATCAAATACAAGATGTTTGCTCCCTAACCTGAAGACGACAGGTGAGGTTGGAAAACCTATTTCTGGAGCTAGTGCTCATTTATTATCTGCCACCAGAATGAGAAAGAGAGAGGGCTTATCATTCCTGGCTAGAGGCGTGATAAAGGGTAATCAAATAAGGATCACCAGACTTCGTCTTCTTTCCGAGGAGCAAATAGACCAACTATATCTTCGCTGGTTTGCAGAAATTTATCGATGTAGCTCATGCCGGGTGGAATCTTTAAACCGGGATTGACCCTGGTTCTTACGAGCCTGCAACCCCTGCTGATGTGGACCGCGTTGCCGATCACGGAATTTGATTCGATATATGTAGGGCTTTCCCGGGTCGATTCGACAACAACTTTCCGGCCTATAATGCTGTCAGATACACGGGTATAATCCCCAATTTGTACCGCATCCATAATTGCGGACCTCTCTACGGTTACATGCTCACCGAGTATGCAAAAATTGTCGATGCTTGAATCAGAGAGGTGAGAATAGTCGCCGATCCTCGTATGCCTCCCAATCAGGGCAGCCCCTTCGATGAACAATTTTTTTTCGTCATATTTCCTGATTAGCTCCTCCCGCCTCTTGATCGATTCCTCACTGTAGCCCTGAACCCAGATGTTTCTGCCCGGTGCAATTTTTTCTTCCAGGATTCTTATATCCATCGCCCCATGAAGAACCTCATGCATCGCCTTCAGATATCGTTCTGGAGTACCAAGATCATACCAGACGTTCAGCTTATACCCGTAGACCGGGAATCCTTTATCCACCAGGTAGGGAATGAGGTCAAACCCGAAATCGAGCCTATTCCTCTCTTCCCTTACCTTTTTGAGCTCCTCACCTCCAACTATCCTTCTGATTTCTGGTGACAGGAGGTAGACGCCCGCATTGGCAAGATTACTTGGTGCTTCATCTGCCGATGGCTTTTCGATAAACCGCTTAATCCTCATATCGGTATCTAACTCAGCTATGCCATACTCTTCGACAGTTTCCACCTCTGATAGAGCAATGGTCAAAACTGCTCCCTGTTCTTCATGTGTTTTGATAAAGTCGTTGAGACCAATGGTGAAGAGGTTATCTCCCTGTATAACGAGGACGGGATCACGAACATCATAATAGTCCATGTTAAGCCGGTACGAATCGGCGCTCCCCGAATCATCCAGATTAGGCTGATGTTTGATGTGCACCCTCGGTTCGATCTTATATTTTGCTGAGAACCCAATTCCCTCTCCATACTGATCGAAAAGGTTCGTATAGTTAGTATACCCATGCTCCCCAAAGATGAAGTTTCTTATACCCTGTTCAGCCAGCGTCGCCATCGAGAACTCGAGTAATGGCCGGTTCAAGAACCTGATACAAGGCTTTGCTATATCATGTGTTAGAGGCTTTAATCTCTTCGCCTCGCCACCGACGGGAATAAAACATCTCAACCTCTTTACATCCATAATTCCAATAAAGCTTAAACGAAGGTTTATATTTTTAACTATATCGATTTGTTAAGAATAACCATCTAATTAATAACCCGGCTTAAGAGAGGCGTATCTCAAGATCAGGATTGAAGAGGTAGACAAATGCATCGTGGGGATTGTAGTACAAGCCAACGGCTCTTATCTCTACTCCTGACGAATGCGCATCCTTAAGAGCTTTGTAGAGCTTCTCATCCGCTCGTTTATTCGGTTTAAACGCTTTGACCTGAGGCAGTGCCGCGATAAACAGCACAATTCCTTCTCCCCCTTCTTTGCTAGAACGAGAAAGCTCGTTGAGGTGTTTTCGCCCCCGCTCCGAAGGACAATCGGGATACAGAGCATACTCTCCGTCCCTTAAAACCGCACTTTTTACCTCGAGATAAACCGCTTTCCCAGAGCATTCCACGAGATAGTCTATGCGCGATGCACCGAGCGGTGCATTTCTCTTAAGAATGCGGCATCCCTCGAGCCACGGAATGAGGGTTCTCTCCACCGATCTTTCAAAGACGTTCATCTGTATGTAGGTGGGTATCGATGAGAGCTCCCAACCCGCTCTCTTCTATCGCAAACAGCCTGAAATCGGTCTTGCCCTGATTATGCGTTCTCAGACAGAACGCTTTTCTTCCTCGGGCCAACAATTCGGAAAGCCTTCCGGTGTTGTTTAGGTAGGCACGATGATACTTTCCTTTGATCTCGACCGTTACAATGAACCTGTTAGGGCGCTCGATTATTCTGCATTCCTGAGGATTGACAATCCTGCAGATTTTACTCCCCGTCAGTTCTTCCACCATACGATTTTACAATTTGTGCTTGAAATGAATAAGCACAAGTGGAAAAAGTTTAAACCCCGATTTACCACTCCGGGGACAGTGAGTGTAAAACTGAGACGCTAAATATTCTCTTTGATCTCTGAAATCACTTCCTCCACTTTATCCGTCACCCAGTATCTCTTGAGCGCTTTCCCCTTTGACTTCGGCTCTTCAGATATCTCGTACTTACTGTCCAGGAACCCATATTCCTCCAAAGTCCGCAGATGGTAAGAAACGAGCCGCCTGTCTTCTTCCAGTGCATTGCTTATCGCGTTGATATGCATCGGCTTCTCAGCCAGCAGTTCCACTATCCTGAACCGTATCGGATGCAAGAGCACATGCGCTTCCTCTACGAGCCTATCCTCGATTTTCATCATAGGTAATTAGAGGGGGGCGAGTATATAAATATCTTTAAGTAAAAAATGTTTTTATATAAGAAAATGATAAAAAGTAATCGTAATTGCCACCTCCGCGAGAAGAGAGAGGGAGTCAGGGAGAAAGATAAATAAAGGTAACCCGTAAGGCTATGACTTTTTTTATCCTCCCAACTGGCTTCGGAAAATGGAGGGAAAAGGTTTTTAATCCCTTACTCGCTTCGCTTTTTTTTTGCCCTCATTTTTTCAGGGACGGATAGCTTTTGGCCGGGCCGCAGATTCATCTTCTCATTACTGAGGGATCTTCGTCCTGTAATCCTCCAGAGCAGCTCTCAGCGTAGTTACTGCAAGCACCGGACTATACCGATGTTCATCGGGTAAACGGCCAAGGATCGATAAAATGTCCTTCTCCTCTATCCAGAATGCTTCTTCGATCGTCTTACCTTTCACCATCTCGGTGAGTACACTGCCGCACGCAACGGCAGGACCACGACCATCAGTTATGAATTTGCTATCCGTGATTGTATCTTCCTCAACTTTCAGGTGTATCTGCATCGTATCTCCGTGGTCCGTAATTCTGGCAGCGCCATCGGGATTCTCCAACGCACCAACGTTTTTGGGATGAAACGCTTCTTCGATCGTCTTCTCACCGTAGAGCTCCCGCTCCTCTTCCCTTATCGCTTCTTCCAGCTCCCTTATCAGGTCATCGAACTGCGAAGGTCCTTGTTCATCCGTCATTTCTTCCCCTTCTCCTTCAAACCGTCGTTCTTGTTATTTTATTTCACATTAAAACACGCCTTTATTCTTTCCACACAATCCTCGACACCCAATTTCTCTTGCTCCCCGGTATCAAGATATCTGAGCGTTACCTTCTCTTCTTTGAGCTCATTTTTACCCACGAGCACGGCAAAGGAAGCGTGAATGGCATTGGCATAAGATAACTGGGCGCTTAGACTCCTGTTCATCAGGTCTATCTGCGTGGTGACGATTTCCCTCAGCTTAGACGCTATTTTTAGTGCCTCTTTAACCACCTCTCGATCATTAGTATCCCTCTCTCTGACCGGTACTACGACCACTTCCTTCCTCTTCAGGTCCCTGGTTTCTAAGCGAAATAACTCTGCCAATCGGTCAAAACCAAAGGCAAACCCCGTTGAGGGAACCTCATCACCACCAAACAGAGCAGCCAGCCGGTAGGACCCGCCGCCACATATCTGATTCTGTGCGCCTAACGTACCACCAGCCTCATAGATCTCAAATACCATTCCTGTGTAATAATCCAATCCACGCGCTATTCCTAAGTTTAATGTGTACACAACGCCGTAATAATTAAGCATTTCTAAGAGCATCTCCAGTTCCTTTAACGCATCGCTCTCAGGAGCAATTATGGTCTGGTCATGTGCCGATTTTAAGGCATCCTTTCCCTTTCCTTTTAAATCGATCAAACGTAGTAAATCGTCAATCACTTCCCTTTTCACTCTGATTTCGTTCATAAACGCGATTACCTCTTCCCTTTCGCCCTTGTCTACCAACCTCATCACTTTATTTATCTGCTCCTCTTCCATCTTCGCAGCTCGCAATTTCTCTCTTATCAGGCCCACATGACCGACGTGGAGCTCTGCTTCTATGCCTAACGACTCAAGGATATAATAAGCGAGTGCGATTACTTCTGCCTGCGCCTCTGGACGGTCAGAGCCTATTAACTCAACACCAAACTGCCAGAATTCTCGATACCGAGCCTTTTGAGGCTCCTCATACCTGAAACAATTACCAAAATAATACACTTTGGTCGGCTTCGATGCCATCTTCAGTTCGTTGACATACATTCTTGTCACAGGTGCGGTCAACTCAGGTCTCAGTGCTAAATGTCTACCCCCCTTATCCTCGAACGCATACATATCCTTCAAGATTGCTTCGCCCGATTTCAGTGTGAAGAGTTCGGCCAGTTCGAAGGTGGGCGTACTGATCTCTTCATAACCCCACCGCTCGGCGATCTCACGCATTCTCGCCTCCATGATCCGCCTCTTCCGCATCTCCCCGGGCAGAAAATCCCTCGTGCCTCGTGCTCGTTCAATCCGCATTCTTCGCTTTGTTTCCTGTTACGTTGCCTAAAAATAAAAAGGGAAGGCCATAAATAAAAAATAGAGTGATGAACTTCAGATTGATCCTGGCAGTGGATGTGCTTGATGGTGTGGTCGTGCATGCGAAGCGCGGTGAACGTGAGCAGTACAGACCAATTACCTTGTTCAGCACCATCATCAGTTCCGCTGATCCTATTCGCATCGTCGAAGAGCTCAAACCCGATGAAGTGTATATCGCTGACCTCAATCGAGTCATGAACACCGGCGATAATCGAGCAGTGCTGCAGGCGTTAAGAAATCGAGATCGGACATTGAGGATGATGCTGGAGTATGGTTTACGAGGAATTGAAGATGTGAAAGCGGCTGTTGAAGCTGAGATAGCTGATAATCTCGTCTTAGGAACAGAGACCTCGTCCATGAATCTCATTGAAACCGTATCTCAAACTGATATTTCTGATGATACGGGTATCAGTATAAGCGTAAGTGTTGATCTCTTCAACAAAGAGGTGCTAACGAGCGATAAGCGATTGAAGATTGAACCCCTGTTGTTAATAAAAGAGTTGAATGAGTATCCAGTACGGGACGTCATCGTGCTGGAACTGGATAGAGTAGGAACGAAAAGCGGAATAGACTTTGATTTTCTCGCTCGTGCCGTTGCGTCCTCAGACCATGATATTCTCTGCGGTGGTGGCGTGAGAAGGTGCGAAGATATATATATAATGGAGCAGATAGGGGTAAAAGGCGCACTGGTCGCTACTGCGCTCCATGATGGGTCTATCCCGGCATCTGCCCTCAGGAAAGACATGAGATGAGCACAAATTTTCCGGAGGAGGTATTGGAGCTGGTAAAGCAAATACCGAGGGGTAAAATAACAACCTATGGTGAGCTATCACGAGCATTGACTGGCTCGGTTCGGGCCGCGCGTGCTGTTGGACAGGCAGTTGCAAGAAACCCTTATCCCATCCAGATCCCCTGCCACCGTGTCGTGAGGAGTACCGGAGATGTAGGAGGTTATAGGTTGGGGGTGGATACGAAGATAAGGCTTTTGAGCGAGGAAGGGATCGAGTTAAAGGGAAGAAAAGTGGTGAAGTTCGAGGAAACTCTTTTCAAGAAATCCCAATTTCCAAATCCCAAAGAGAATGCCAAAATGACAATGAGAGAAAAGAATGGGGAAAAAGAGTTGCGATTCGTAACTGACCGAATGTTGGGAAAGCTCAGCACCTGGCTTCGCATTCTCGGCCATGATACCATCTATGCGGGGGACATAACCAGTGAAAAGGGGGTCGAAGACGAGGATACTGCGATTATCACATTTGCAGCGCAGGAAGCCCGGATCATACTCACGCGAGACAAGAAGCTTGCCTCATTGGCGGATAAGAAGGGTGTGCGCTGCCTGTACCTGCAAAGCGACGAGGTTATGGGGCAGTTGAAAGAGTTACAGCACCAGAGCATAGCCATAAACCGCGAACCACGTGCCGTCAGGTGTAGCGAGTGCAATGCGAGGCTAAGGAAAGTAGAGAAAGGAGAAGAGGATATGTTGAGGGAGAAAAGTTATGTGCCAACGAGTCTGATAGGAACATGGGATTTCTGGATTTGTGAGCGTTGCGGCAGGGTGTACTGGGAAGGAAGCCATTGGAGGGATATGAGGGAGCGGTTGAGGCAGTTGAAATAGGGTGCTATTTTGAAGGTTTACGGGATACCACGATAAGATTGGAATAAAATCAACGGCGTTCCCTTACCAATAAAAAAGTTTATTTTAATAGAAAAAATAGAAGTAAAAAGATCGCCTCGGTAGCTCAGCCGGAAGAGCGTCAGATTTGTAATCTGTTGGTCGAGGGTTCAAATCCCTCCCGGGGCTTAACCCTAAAGGTGCATATCCCTTTATATAGGGGTTCATCCATACTGTAAAGCATGGGTGAAATCTATAGCCAGAAGATGAAGGATAAAGAAGAAGAGCTGCTTGAGAAATCTCCCATCTCAGAAGAGAACAAAGAGCTTATCTCGAACTTTGTGAATTACAAGGTGGCTGAAAAGGGCATCACAGATAACAGAACGGCAAAGATATCCCGGACATTGCGGCTCATCGCCATGCGGTATCTCGATGGAGTAAGCTTTAATGCCATCACACATCCCGACATTGTTCGCGTTGTTGCCAGGATAGAGCAGGAGGGAGCGATGAAGCCATGGACAAAACGCGATTACAAACTTATGCTTAGAATGTTTCTGAACTGGTTAGGCAAGGACGCCTCGTGGGTGAAGTTGAAGCCACCGAAGAACGATTTGCAGGCTGAAGACATGCTTTCGGTGGACGAAGTAAATGCAATGATAGATGCAGCACATACTTTGAGAGATAAGGCGTTCATAGCGACGTTGTATGAAGGCGGTTTTCGCATAAGTGAAATCGGGACGATGCGAATAAAGGATGTTAGTTTTGATGAGTACGGTAGTGTCCTGATCGTGCGTGGAAAGACGGGCTTGCGAAGGGTGCGATTGGTATCAGCAACACCGCACCTCTCGCAGTGGCTGAATGCACATCCTTTCCGTGACAACCGTGAGGAACCATTGTGGATTAGCACAAATAACGAGACAATGCGCTACGAGGCGCTGCGGGCACAACTGATAAAGATCGCGAGACGGGCAAAGATCCAAAAAAGGGTCAATCCTCAAAATTTCAGGCATTCTTGTGCGACTTTTTTAGCCAAAAACTTAACCGAAAGCCAATTAGAAGAATACTTAGGTTGGGTACACGGCTCGCAATCCCCCCGAACGTATGTCCACCTTAGTGGACGAGATGTTGATGAAAAGATTTTACAGTTGCACGGGCTGACGAACGAAGTGAAGAGAGAGGAACCAACCGTAAAACTGTGCCCCTTCTGCCACTCGTTAAATGCGATCAGCATGTCAGTCTGCCACAACTGCAAACGACCATTGGAAATAAAAGCGGTAGACATGATTTCGCTCGAAGATCAGGTGAAGAACCTGCGAGAGGAGATAAAGAAGAGAGATGAAGATATTGAGATGCTCAAACAATCAATCGAAGGGATGAAGGGGATCGAGGTGGCCATAGTAAAGTTCCTGAGGGGCGATGCAGGTAAAGAGATCATAATAGAGCAAGTGAAAGCATGGTTGAAAGAAGAGGAGAAGAGCAAAGTAGCACGAGAATTGACTAAGTAAAGCCAAATAAGTCGAAAAGTTTTTAAGTAGATTTACCAATTATACTTTCCCTTACGATAAAAAAAGGAGTTGGGGAAATTGAACGGCAAGTTGGATAAACTGGACAGCTCTGAAGATTTTTACCTTCAACTCAATATTTTTGACATTCTGGTTTATCGATTTTTTACACGTTGTAAACAAAAATTTCAGCATGTGGGAAGCGATATGAATAACTGTTGTAAGTGGATATTCAAGGATTTAAAGTCTTTACATCAATTGAAACAGAATTTAAAGTTATGAAAAAGCTTATATAGTTGAAAATAGGAATAGGATAGATAATTGAGAGGATATCGAAATGGCATCTTTAGGTTATGAAGAACTGCG
>JACUTR010000054.1 GCA_014859735.1 Candidatus Methanophagales archaeon
AATTAACCGGAGCCAATACTTTGTTTCTTTCGCTTCTTTTCTTGCTATTGTAATTTTGTTAATGAAATCGCGTTTTGTAACTGCACCATCAGCTTCTTCCATATTAGCGCCAATAGAAGTTCCTGATTTTACAATCTGTGTCCGAAGCACATCACAAACTCTATTTTGAGGGAGCATTTCTGCTATTTCCAAAACCCTTTGGGCAAAACAGAATACCCTTTCCCGGATATTATATATCTTCTCTTCCTTGGTTTTGGAATTTGGAGGTTGGGATTTACTTGGGATTTGGTAGTATTTGACG
Organism: Candidatus Methanophagales archaeon; assembly: GCA_014859735.1. Classification (GTDB taxonomy): domain Archaea; phylum Halobacteriota; class Syntropharchaeia; order Alkanophagales; family Methanospirareceae; genus ANME-1-THS. Next base: position 302 of record JACUTR010000054.1, read on the forward strand.
TTGGGATTTCTCATTTGTCTCCTCTATCATTCATGGAATCCATATCTTCCCACCAGAGGCACGAAAACAACATCGCATTTGCGTTCCCTCTTGACTCCGTTTTTCTTCTCCACCATATACAATGTTTGCCGGTACCTCCCGATTGGTATAACCATCTTGCCACCGGTTTTCAACTGCTCAAGTAACGGAGGAGGCACATCAGGAGCTGCACAGGTCACACTTATTTTGTCGTACGGCGCATGTTCAGGCAGCCCGAGGGTTCCGTCATCGAGGATCACCATTACATTCTTATATCCCGCACGCTTCAGATTCTCCGTCGAAAATTCCACTAACCACTTTTTCCTTTCTATAGAATATACCTGCCCTTCTTCGCCTATCAGCTCAGCAATGACGGCGGCATGGTACCCCGAGCCGGCGCCAATTTCAAGCACTTTCTCTCCCTTATTAAGGTTTAAATAATCACACATCAGTGCAACCATGTGGGGTGCGCTTATCGTTTGACCTTCTCCAATGGGTAACGGATAATCGCCGTATGCCTGATCGCTCAGATTGGGAGGGAGAAAAAGGTGTCTTTTGACCCGCATCATTGCATGTAACACCACGTCACTGATACCCTGTCTCCTGAGAAGCTCAACCATTCTCTTCCTCTCTTCGTAATAGTTATTCACCATTTTTCCTGTTCCCCCTCCGCTCTCCGCGTCCTTTCCAGGAACTTATAGACCGAGCTATGAGATGCCCCCGCTATCAGCATCGCTATTGCTTCATGCGCCGTTTTTATCCGATGCGAGTGCCCAATCAAGCTTATTGTCTTTCCGTAAACTGAGATTTTAACGTTCGTTAGGTTCTCTATCACCCTTCTCGCTCTTCCATCGCGCCCTATTACACGCCCTTTCATCCTGTTCAAGGTCTTCGACGAGAGGTGAGCGAGGGAAATGACTTCAAAGAGGAGAAGATCATCATCAAGCAGTGTAAACGCATTTTCGGGGGAAAATCCTCTCCCAATTGCCCTTATCACCTCAGCAACGCGGAGCGCTTTTAGAGGATCTCCACCCTCTACGCCCTCTATATACACCTCCCCCTCATTACTATCCACCGTTATCCTGCTCGCCGATTTCTTCTCGATATCTTCTTTTACGACCCCTTTAGGACCAATGAGCACACCAATTCTATCCTGAGGAATCTTAACGTGCTGTGTTATCATTTCTTTTCTTTATAGTCCTCAATCCCGATTACCGATAAACCCTTACAGGGTTTTCGGGGTCAACGGGGCTGAGCCCCGTTATTGCACGTAGTAATCATTTTACCATCCGTTGTATTTTAACCTTTGCTCTGCAACAGGTAGTAATCCGTCATGGTTCTTGGCATCCCTCTTAGTTAGCTCTTCACCATCCGCATTATCTCATCTTCTGAATGAGTGAGACCGAGTTTGTTGAAGAAGATAATGATATTTCTCACGTCCCTCAGGAGAAATTCATCGGCATGCGGATGGTTTACCAGCAGGGACTGCCCCATATCTATTATTACTGGCTCTATTTCAATTCCTGCACCGGTGTTTGCAGCTAAGCCCCTCCGGGGCTTGCGGGAAAGCCCCTCCGGGGCTTGCGGGGGCACGGGCAGAGCCCGTGATGGGGCAGAGCCCCACATTTCAAATTCTCGCTCTACATAGCCTTTCATCAGTATATTGAACTCACTGAGATCTGCATGCACCATTCTTCCCTTCTCATACAGGGTTTTTATAGCGGACAGGATACGGATAAAGAGCTCTTCAAGTTCACAATCCGCTTTGAGAATGTCCACCGGAATGTCTCGCATTCGTGGTGCTGGTATCCCTTCCTTTCCTATAAACTCCATTATCAGCACGTTTTTATCACAGGCAATCGGCTTGGGGACCCTAACACCAGCATCAGAAGCCCTTTTGAGATTCTTGAACTCCTTACGAGCCCAGACAGATATGACACTCCGGCGATCTTTCTTTATCTCTTCAAACCGTGGGTCACCAATAATATAATCAAGCATGGCATTGAAGTGAGCGGTGTGTATTTTATACAGCTTTATCGCCAGTTCCTCCCCTTCTCCTCCTACCGCATGAAATATAACGGACTCCTTACCCTGGCTTACAGGACCCCCTAACGCTTTTAGTATCCCCTTTTTTGAGAACTTATAGAGCGTTTCCAGCGTAGGGATGTCAAAGACGTACTGCTCCGTCTTCCTATCACGATAATCCTTTTTCCTCCTTTTACCTTTAGGTAATTGCCGTTCGCTCACCCATTTTTCTATCTCAAATAACCCTTCTTTTTCAGCCATTCTACTTGCGGTAGTGTATATTTGTGGATGAGATCTCCCTTTTCATCCTGAAAGTCCCAGGGCATAACTATTACCACATCACCAATGGAAATCCATTGCCGCCTCTTTAACCGACCCGGGATTCGAACCATTCGTTCAACTCCATCGAGACACTGCACCGTTAATCTCCTCCCTCCTAACATCTTACCCACTACCCCCAACACTTCACCCTTCTTTTTTTGCGGAATACGCACGCGTATTACTTCTTCAGCTCCTTCTGATTTATCCAATTCCCCCTCCTCTTCGACGTCCATCCCTCTTTTACCCGTGCCCCAGGTTTTTGCCCTTCACCGTGCGAAATATTTAAATTTAATACGCATTATGAAAAGCAAAGGCATCGGGTAATATTAAGTTTAAACCGCAATATTTATATATCCCCTCTTTCTATTAGAAGATGATGGGAGGAGAGAGGAAGTTGAGGAAACGGAGGAAAGGTTTTTTATCCCGGCTACTAAAGGTTTTGTTCTTCCGGAAGATATCGGCAAAAATTGGCATCTACGGTCCGCCGAATGCAGGGAAGACAACTCTGGCAAATAGAATAATCCATACTTTTGTGGATGAGAACACGGATATCGGAACATCCACGGATATCCCCCATGAGACGAGAAGAGCAGTCAGGCAGGAGGGAATCCTCATAGACTTGAAAGCAAAACCCGTGCAGAACCCCTACCTGAACGCAATCCCAAACTCACCACCACCCTCCACGCAAAGATTACAAGAAGCAAAAGCAAAATTGAAGATTGATATCGTCGATACGCCTGGATTAGCGACGAAAATAGACTTCCATGATTTCATGGCATATGGTCTCGACGAGGCGGAGGCGAAGAAAAGAGCTAAGGAGGCGACGGAAGGTGTTATAGAGGCAATAAAATGGCTCGATGATATCGACGGTGTTGTGCTCCTGATGGATTCTACTGAAGATCCATATACGCAAACGAACATTGTAATCATCGGCAATCTGGAAGCACGGGGTATCCCGATGGTTATCGCTGCGAATAAAATTGACCTCGTGGACGCATCACCACAAAGGATAATAGATGCTTTCCCTCAGCACCCGGTCATACCGATATCGGCATTGAAAGGGGATAACATGGAGGATTTGTACGTGGAGATGGCGAGGAACTTCAGATGAGGAGATGCCCGTAAAAGAACGGAGAAAGGTGAGCGCATAACGATGGAAATAAAGATGGATCTGATATCCGAGGATAAAATAGCTTCGATGACCTCGATCGAAAAGTTGAGATTTGTGCTGGATGGTGTGAAGGCGGGGAAGATTGTGATATTAGAAGGTGGTCTGACATCAGAGGAGCAGATGAAACTCATCGAACTCACCATGACGGAGGTCAACGAAGATTTTCCGGGCATAGAGATGAGCGGATATCCGTCGAAGAAGGGATTTTTAAATCTGAGGAGGAAGACGCGGCTAACAGTGGTAGGGCCTGCGAGGGTGATGCGCACGATAAGGCGAGAGAGGGACTTAATAAGTGCACTCATTTCTGCAATCTGAAATAAAATGCATAAGTGTCTGAGATGCGGGAAGAGATTTGAGCGAATAACAGAAGAGATGTTGAGGGGCTGCCCGGAATGTGGCGGCAATCTTTTCCTTTATCTACGGGCTGGAGAGGATATAAACGCGGCAGAACTTGTGGATCGGATAATAATAGATGAAAAAGTGCCCGTAGAGGGCGAGAAGATAGAGAGTTTGAGGATTTTGAGTCCCGGGATATATGAACTCAATCTGGACGCACTGTTGGAGAGGAAGGGGATAATAATGGGGATAAAGGAGGATGGTTCGTACGCGATCCATCTGCCTTCTTTATTCAGGAAAGAGAAGCAAAAGCGGAGATGATATTTGATTCTTCCCACAAATAATATATACGACGTGACAATGGCAACCCCAAAGACTTCTGAACGTGCTTCACTCCGGGGTAACAGGAACGCCTTCTCTTTAGCTTATATCCCGCGATTCATGAAGCCCGATGTGAAGGATGCATTAGAATTCCCGGATCTCGAGACCTTATCGTTGGTGCTCGGCATAAAAAGAAGCGATGCGGAGAAAGTGGTGATAAGAAACAACGAGAACGTGGCGGGATATAGAGTGAGGGATCTCTTCTGCACCAAAGAAACAAGGGAGTTAGAGAAAGAGATAGTGGCTATTCTCTCTTCCTATGCGGCAACGAAGAATGGAAGGGAGAAGGTTCTTACACTCACCCCTACCCGCGATAAGGAGGACCTGCAAACGAGGTTTAATGACTTTCGAGAGTGTGAAAAATGGATGACGCTCCTGGGAGATGAGAGAATAGCGAGCATGCGGGAGATAATTGCTAACGCAGCGATAGAGACCATGAGCTTTGGGAGATCGCCGCTCATCGCGCTTCGCCGAAGAGGACTGGAAGCAGGGATAAAGGACCGGTATGGCGATTTCGTGCGTATAGCGGTTGCTGATTCCGGAGAGAAGGCGCGAGAGCTCTTGCAAAAGGAGAATATCATTTTATTAATCGGTGAGGGCGAAGAGGAGTTCGACGAGCCGGGTATTATAGCCATAGCGGGTGATGAGTTGTCGGAGATATGCGCGATCTATCCAGAGTTCGTGATCAATTCGTTCATGGCGAAGAAGAAGGCACTTGAAGCGGTCATTCACCTCTTGACTGAGTTCAAGGAACTTCGAGATTCACCACTCTTCAACGGTATCGCGGTAGCGGATTTAGAAGCGGTTATGAGGCTTTTGGAAGAGGTAGCGGCAGTGAAGCGCACGGACGCAACCAGCTTTGATGAGGTGATTTCCAGGCGAGAAGAGGAGTTGAACCGGGAAGTAACCCGGATTATGAGAAGTGGCGGCGGTGCGGCTGACTTTAAAGGGTACTTAGATGACGTCTTGGTGGATATGGCGGATGAGCTGATGCTTACCGGGGAGGACAAGGATGTTTTGTGGGAAAGCGCGTATGAGAATTTGGAGCGGGGACCGCCTTTTGAATTTTCGAGAGGAAGGATGGCGCTCTTGCGTGTAAGGTACAACCGGAAGATAGAAGAGCGAAGGTATCGCCAGTCAAGAGCTTTAGCAACGCACCTGGAGCGGCAGAGAGAAGCGGTGAGCACGGCTCTCAACAAGCTCTTCTATCTCGATTTTATGCTTGCGATTGCGCACTTTAGCCGTGACTTCGGATTAACTCTGCCCGAAATAGGTGATGGTGGCTTGGGCGTGATAATGGGCCGGAACCTCTTTTTAGTTGATGAAGAGCTCAGAGGCGGCGAGAAGGTGGTGCCGGTTTCTTATTCCGTGGGGGAGGCGAATGTAGGCATCTTTGGCGCTACCTCGCATCCCGTAGCCATCCTGACCGGTGCGAATAGCGGCGGTAAAACCTGTCTGTTGATCATGCTTGCGAGCTCGATTATCCTCACGGAGCTCGGGCTGCCGGTGCCTGCGGAGCGAGCGGAAATGCCATTGCTGCCTCTGTACGTGTACCGGCGGAAGATGATAAAGCGAACCGGATCGTTTGAATATTCGATGCGGGCATTGAGCCGTATATTCATGCGAGAGGGTGCGAAGGTAGTGTTAATAGACGAATTGGAGGCGCTTACCGAACCCGGCGCTATGGGGCGGATAATGGCATCGGTATTGAACAACCTGCCAAAAGAGACGCTGACCGTGATGATCACGCATTTGATTCACGAGTTAGTGCCGCATATCAGTTTGAGGAAGGTAAGAGTGGATGGTATCGAGTCTGAGGGCTTGGATGCTGCGGGGAACATCATTGTTGATAGACAGCCGCTGTTCAACCATATCGGGTCGAGCACCCCTGAGCTGGTAATAAAGAAGCTGTTAGGACGCGTTAAGAAGGAGGAGTTAAGAGCGGTTTATGAAGAGATACTCAGGGTACTGGAGAAGGAGAGAGTGGAGTGGGGTTGAAATAAAGGCACTAGTATTTGTCCTCATTTTTAATAGTTAACGGTTCTTTTGTAGCCGCAAGCGAGCCCAGGTAAGAAGCGAGTTGAGCATGCAATTCTTCCCAGTTGGGTAAATATAGAGATAACAACACCTTAAAAGTTTTCCCGTGGTTTGGGACTATCAGATGTAACAATTCGTGAAGTATAACATACTCAACGATTTCCCGTGGTAATCGTGTTAACTCGCTATTGATGGTGAGATTACCGTTTGAGGAGCAGGAAGACCATTTATTGCTCATCCTCCTTATCTGTATCCGATTTGGTTTCACTTTTAGTTTTTCTTGCCATACCCGAATGATTTCGAGTAAATCGGTTTTGTTGAGTGGCTGAACGATTTCAAGCCGCTCTTTGCGGTCTGCCAATCCCTTTTGATTTGTAATCTTTATCGTCATTATTTATCCCCCAACAATCAATATTCTGTGCATTTTGAGGATATTATTCACCATCTCGCTTAACTTACGCGTGATATAAGGCGTGGCTTCTTCCACCGCTTCCGCTTTTCGAGGTTGCAGCAACCTGTAAAGGCTCATTCTTAATCCTCTTTCAATCTTTTCGTTATAAAGCCATTCGCGGTGGTTTTCTATCCCCCTGTAAATTCGTTTAGCCATCACTTCTGGATTATCCACACCGTAACTTCTGAGAATCCAAAATATACTGAACTCTTCTTTAGAGAGCCCTGATGTTTCCTGTTCTTCTTTCGACGCTGCAATCTCTTCTGCCAATTTTCCCAAGTCGCCCAGAGCAGATTCGACACTTCTTTGTCGTTCTCTTAGTTGGTTAATGATTTCTTCGACTTTTTCAGAGATGGAAATCAAAAATGGCTGGCTCTCTTTGTTCTTATCTATATAAATGACCAGACTTCTGTGTAAATTTGAGATTTTTACCCTTTCGGATAACTTGTCTGCTTTTACCAAATTTGCTATGTCTCTGTTAATTTCATACACGGGTAGCGAGTCCGCTATATTCTTCAGTTCTACGCTCTCTTTTATCAACTCCTCTGTTTTCTTGAGTATCTCTCGCTGTATTCTTTTTCTCTCAGCTTCGGGATTAAATGCGTTGTAAATGATTTTGTAAACCTGAAGGAGCAACTGATAGTCCTTTATATAATCGCGGAGGAATTCATCAGGTGAAAGAATTTCATAAAGTTCTTGAATTTGTTTGAATATCTTTACAAATTCTGTTCTTCTTTCTTCATCAAAAAAGTAGTCTATAATATTGGTTACTCTCCTTTTCTCATCTTCAAGGTCTGCTTGGCTAAGCATCTCTTTCGCTTGTCCCATCAAATCCTCAAATCGCTTTTTTAGTACCTCGATGTCGAGTAATCCGCTACTAACATCCTTTGAGTCAAAAGCAAGAGCTCTCTGTAGATTTTCAAAAATGCCGATGTAATCAACAACCATACCGCATGTTTTCGCTTCATAAGGTCTATTTACTCGTGCAATAGCCTGAAGCAGGGTGTGATCTTTCAGTGGTTTGTCCAGATACATTGCATAAAGTATCGGTGCGTCATAGCCGGTTAGCAGCTTCTCGGTAACAATTAATATTTTTGGCATTTCCTCAGGCGACTTAAAAGCTTTTCTTATCGTTTTCTCTTCTTCCTCGCTGATGTGATACTTTCTTAAAAGTTCGGTATCCCGATAGTCTGCGGTATAAACCACTCTTGTGTATTGAGGTTGAAGATACCTGTCTATTGCCTCTTTAAACATCGCACATGCTTCTCTATCCACCGCGACGATAAACGCTTTAAAGCCTAACGGTTCGATAAATTTTTGATAATGCGATGCGATGTGCTTTGCGATTTTGTTTATTCTATCGTAGGATTTCAAAATCGCTTTTAACTTTTCTGCCCGCTCTATAACCCTGTTTACACCCTCGATGCTTGCCACACCTTCTTCCTCCACGACTCTAAAGAATTCTTCTTCAAGCGTGTTTCTGTCAACGTGCAACTCTGTTGGAGTGAGGGTATAGTAAAGCGGAACTGTTGTTTTATCCTCTATCGACTCATCTATGGAATATTTATCGAGATAGGGCTCTTCTGGGTAGCCAAAGGTAACAAACGTTCCTCTGCCTATCTTACCTCTGTCAATGGGTGTGCCAGTAAATCCAAAATAAAAGGCATTGGGCAGAGCACCGCGCATATAGTTGCCAAGGTCTCCTTCCTGGCTCCGATGAGCCTCATCTATGAGAATGATGATGTTCTTTCTTTCGTTTATATGCTTGGGTATCCCTTCAAACTTATGGATGATGGAGATAATAAGACCTCGATAGTCGGATGCGAGGAGTTCGCGCAGATGCTCTTTACTCTCTGCACGAACAACATTGGGGAACCCAAAAGCCTCAAAATTCTGAAATATTTGAGATTCAAGTTCTATTCTATCAACGACCACCAATATAGTAGGGTTTTCCAGCTCAGACGCTTCTCTCATCTTTTTTGCGGAAACAATCATGGTTAGTGTTTTGTAAGCCCCCTGGGTATGCCAGATAAGCCCTCTATCCTTATCCCCTCTTAAAACTCTTTCCAGAATTTTAGTTATCGTTCTTCGCTGATGCTGCTTCAAGATATATTTCTTAATCTCATCATCAATACTTAGAAATAGGATATAATCCTCCAGAGTCCTTAATACTTCCTCAGGGTCAAGAAAAGTCTTTATTTGATTCTCAAGTTTATACCTGTTCTCAGTCTTCCACCTGTAAAAGGTTTTGGATTCGTATTTCCAGGTAGGCCCGTAATAAAGCCTTATGCCATCGGAAGTTGCATAGAATTGGAGGAATTTGAAAAGTTCAGGTAAATCTTCGTTATAGATTTTTATTTGAGAGAAGGCCTCTTCTTCTGCCTCTTCTACCACCGGACTTTTTGTTTCCATCATCCCAATTGGCAAGCCGTTAAGGAAAAGAACTATATCCGCTCTTCTTGTATTCCTATCCTCGAACCAGAACTCTTTGGTGAGGCTGAGACTGTTATTTCCGGGATTATTGTAGTCCACGAGCTTAATGTTCCTCTCCCTTCGCTCCTTCTCAACATAAACCGTCTTTTGTCCCCGTAAGTAACTCAGAAACTCTTCGTTCCCTTGAAGGTTCGCAGGTAAAAATTTTAGCCTTCTTATGATTTCTTCGACGTTTTCATCAGTGATTATCCCTCTGTTGAGTTCTTTGAGTTTTTCTTTAACTACCGGAACGAGAAAAGGTTGTTTAATATCGTATGCTCGTAGGTTCTGGATGTCGTTAGGTGGTACATATTCCCAGCCGATGGACTGGAGGTAATCGATTATTCTATTCTGTACATCTGTTCTTTCGGTTATGAGTTTCATTTTTCCATTTCAAGGATTGGGGGGATTTTATTTTTAAGATCAGGGAGTTTATTTCTGATAATGTCCACGAATATGCTCCCTTCGATTCATTTCTCTCGCATCTCTATTTCCACATCCTTTAATCTTATTTCTCCGGTCATCAATTTATGGAGCATGGTCTTGAACAGTTCTTTAAGCGTGGTTTTCCTTCTCTCTTCTATTTCTATCTTTTTATCCACGGTGCTCAGGATGTGTGCGATTTGTTGCATTTGATCACTTTATAACTTCGGCTAATCGCTTTGCAAGAGGTTCTGCCAACCTTTTTGTGATTTCAGTTATTTCTAATCCTATTATCTGCCCTTGCGCATCGTATTCCACTCTTACACCTTCTTCTTGCTCTTCCGAATGCACAGACGCACCTTTCCTTAAGGAGACATATAATATGTCCACCTCTTCATCAAACCAGATTTTTATTTTATTTTCACCCATGTTTAGAAAATGTTATTTTGATAACCACATTTAAACCTCCACATCCTTCAATCTAATCTTCGCCACCTGACTTATAATTTAATTTCCCTGAGAATTTTTTCGCTGAGTCCTATGATTGTTAAGCCAACTAATTCTTTGGTTTCTGGATGGACCCGGGCAATTATTCCTCCTCCTAGATCAAAGCCTTCCGCGGGCTTTGGCTCTCCGATAGAGATATAAAGCACATCTGCTTCATCATCGTATTCCCAATTCAAGTTTTCCCTCTTCTCAAGTATTTTTAAGGTTTCCATATCGTCACCCTTCCTTTGGACGGTTTACTTGTAAAATATGCGGTGATTACAAAACCCTCCCTCTCAGTAATCTCTTTATAAGACACTACTAAATACTTTTCTGTTAAGGGCGTCTTTTTGATATATTTTACCGCGAGGAATTCCCCATAATCCCCCTGTTGGATAAAATCCGGATTAGAAACAGTTTCTAAAACAAGGTCTTTTTGCTCTTCCATCTCAGGATGTCTTTTTTCAACATGTTCCCATCTTTCAGAAGATAGGCGAATAGGCACCCTATTCTTTGATAATACAACTATCATATTTCCACTTTGTTCACTCTTATTTCTCCCGTCATCAATTTATGGAGCATGGTCTTGAACAGTTCTTTAAGCGTGGCTTTCCTTCTCTCCGCCACTTCTATCTTTTTGTCCACGGTGCTCAGGATGTGCGCGATTTGATGCTGCTCGGG
>JACUTR010000055.1 GCA_014859735.1 Candidatus Methanophagales archaeon
CCATAACCTTTTTATAGTGTTATTCTTAATTGTAAGAATCAGGTAATGCACCCCATTCTTTGAGATATATCTTCTCAATTTTGAGCCATAACCTCTATTTATAAATTGGTTAGAGCAGATATAACTTGTTTTTCCGTTATCATTTAGCCATTCTATCCCTCTCTCAATAAATATGATGTAAAGATCATAATTTGCGGTTGGCGTCTGATAAATCTGCCTATAGTACTCTCTCTTGTCGTTTGGCAATAGCTGTATCCGCACATACGGCGGATTCCCCACCACGAAATCATACTTCACGTAATTTTTCAAAATAGCCGCAAGCATGATGTCCTCGAGCGATTTAATCAGTTTACCGTCACCAAACGTCTCTTTGAGTTCCTTGAACTTCTGCAAGAAGTGCCCGGCATACGGCGTGAAGAAAGCTACCAATCCACTCCAGTTTTTAGCTTCAAGATACCGCTTGAAGTTCCGTTCCAGCTCTGTTGTATCAACCTCATACGTTTCCTGCCATGCCGCTTCTTTCACGGTGTCAAAGACCGCCTGGAGCGCAGCGAAATAGTCCTGAACATTGAGCAAATCAGTTCTCGCGAATACATCTTTATCGTACGGCATTTGGATCTTCAGGTTTCCGCCATCAACGGGCAAGCCCGTGTCAATGAAAAGATACTGGGCACTCTCGAAGGTCTCAAGGGTTACTTTCCTCGTTTCTCCCTTTGTCTCGTCTATCAACGAATCAGTCCTGAAAATGGGCAGGCGGTTCAGAACAAAACGCCGATTATCGTCCATCGCTCGCTTGTACGCGGGAATCAGCACAAGCATGAACTGCATCTGCGCCATGAACGTGGCAAATGGATGGATATCAAAGCCGACGATACGATACTCGTTACACAGCTCTTCCAAAATCTTCGACCAGCCCTTTTCATCTGCTACCTGCTCAGAAGCTTTCAGGTACCGCCTCAACGCTTCGACCAGAAAAGTCCCGGAGCCGCAGGCTGGGTCTAACAATCGTTTGCCGATAACAGTGCGCCCTTCATAGCCCACTGCATCAAGAATATAGGTAACAACCTCCAGTGGCGTATAAAATTCTCCAAGTGCCTTTCTCGTCTCTTTATCAAAGTAGCGCTGGTACAGCGTGCCGAGCGGGTCACCAACAATCTCCGAAAAGTCGAACTTGTAGAGTGTTAAGATGATCTCCGCAAGCGCATCACTAAAATACGCTTTTTGTTTTTCAAAGCGCGGACTGTAGAGCGCATCGCCCGCACTGATGTCTCTGTAGCTGTCCTCCCACCAGTAGAAGATATCGCCCTCGAAAACAGACTTCACCAGCCGCTGTTTCATGCTCTCTATGAGATTCTTCGTCGTTATTGCCCATGCTAAGAGCGGGATATCTCCCCTAAACGAGATAGTACGAATTTGGTTTTTAATAAACCCTGAAAAATCGATATCAGGCAGTTTGTAATCCTCACACGCCTTCGCCAGAATCAATCGCGTGAACAACGAATACGCGCTTTCCAGACAGAACATGAATTTGAAGAGATTCTCTTCGGTCTCCTCAAGCCCGATTGTATCCATTATTCTCTTCCAGTTTTCTGGAACTCTCTCCGGCTTCTTTGCGTACGACACCTTCCAGAAATTGTAGGCGCTTTTAAGAAATTTTGACCGCTCTAATTCAAAATCGAAGAGTGCGATTGTCTTTTGAACCAGATTCACGAATATAGAGCCCTCTTTCAGTTCGAAGCTGTCGAAGAAATGCTTCTGAGCAATCTCCGTGGACAAATTTACTTTCTCCTCGGGGTTATCAAATCGTTCGAAATAGCTGAGCACTGCGTCAATCCGCGTTCGTTCAATTAGCGGCTTTTTTAACCACTCATAGAGCTCTTCACACTGCGCTACGGTAATCACGTCAAGACTTAGTTGCAATTTTCGTTCCCAGTTCGAGTTTATTCGCTCGTAGATCAGAAGTTCCTGCCCATCGGTAAGCACGCCGTACTTTGCTCTGAGCGGTTTCACGTACCGATCCCCGAGTTGAGCAAAATCCCGGTCCACGTCAAGCTCGTTCGGTCGTTTAAATTCAACGACAAAAACAACATTCTGGTACTCGTCAAAGGCGAGCAGGTCGCTCCTCTTGCCTCTTACTCGGTGCTCAAATCGTACGTCTTTTGGCTCACCCGCGTACCCGAGCGCTTCGAGAATGCCGCTTCGCACAAACGCCACCCGTACATCTTCCTCAGAAAGCTCCTTTGCACTTTTTAGCTTCTCATAAAGCTTCTGAAAGCTCGCTCGGATGGTCTTGGCGGTATCCATTTTCTATTTTATTTTATTTCTCTAATCACTTTTACCAGGAAATTAGTACCACCTTTGAGCTTATCGCCTCCGATCTCGAACCGCTTACCGATCAACGCCTGCCCTATCCGTTCGAGCGTTGCTGCTTCTCCTAACTGCTTCGCTTCGGCGAGTGTTATCTTCGCAATTTGCTCTGTTACCTCCTTCTTGAAAATTAGGGTGCATTGCTCTTTTCCAGTATCAAATCGGGCTTTGATTCTCAAATCCCACACCCCTTCAACATCACTGTGAACCATGCAAAAATTATCAATTATCCATCGGTCGCACTTCGGGCACCGCTGGATCAGACCACTGCCATCATAAATCTGCGTTATTTCTCCGATAACCGTTGTTCTAAACTCCCTGGTTTCAGGAGCTTTCCCGACTGGTGGTGGTTCAAGAAGCTCCTCAACCTGCTTGGCTTCAATGACAATCGCTTCTGGATACTTTTCTGAAAAGGAATCCAAAACCTCACGAACTTTTTCTTCGCCCTGGGCCTCAAGAATTTTTAAAGCCTCGGGATGTATCTGGTAGCCACGTCCAAGAACCGTTTTCAAGATACCTTCTGGGAATGATGAATAAGCCATGTACCATCTATTGTAATATCTCCCCCCTCTTTCATAAATAGTTACCGGGATAGTACGTACCAGTTCCGAAGGCTCGTAAAATTTAAAAGCCCTATCTTACCAGAGGATACGAGTTATTTCCACAACCAGCCGAATAATCCTTTTACCTTCTTCTCATTCCGGGCTAACTGCTGCGCTGAACACCCCTTCGAAAAACATTGTGGTCTATCAAACCTTTTTATCACTCTATCCTACGTTATAAAAAGAGGGGCAGTAGGGTAGCCAGGTCGATCCTCGTGGCTTTGGGAGCCATGGACCCCAGTCCAAATCTGGGCTGCCCCATCAATCTTCTCTAAAGAAAAGATTGATCAAAAGAGTGGTTTTGAAGAAAAGATTGACCAAAGAACTTCCATTTAGCCGGGTTTCTTCCCTCCAACCTTTATGCTCAGAACCGATGTGCCAAGTTCGTTCAACTCCTCGGGTGGGATGTTCATCTTGCTGATAAGTACCCGTGCCGTTGGATCGTTTGCCATACACTCGATAGGGAAATAGGTCTCATCTAATATCCTAACATCCTGAAACCCCGCCTCCTGTATCATTTTGATATACTCATCCTTCATGACCGCACCTGAAAGGCAGCCGATATACGCCTCGATTGAATTCGTTATGTAATCGGGGAGCGCTCTCAGCAGGACGATATCCGAGACCATGAGCCGCCCGCCTGGTTTCAGCACCCGGTATGCCTCGTTAAAGACGCGCTCTTTCTCTGGCGAGAGATTAATGACACAGTTCGAGATGACTATATCAACGGAATTATCAGCAGCAGGTATCTGTTCAATCTCGCCCAGCCTGAATTCTACATTCTTGTAGCCGCCTTTTCGAGCGTTTTCTCGGGCTTTATCAAGCATCTCTGGCGTCATATCCACACCAATGACTCTTCCCGTCTTCCCAACTCGATGTGCTGCAAGGAAACAGTCGAAACCCGCACCTGAGCCAAGGTCAAGAACAATTTCTCCTTCTCGTAACGATGCCAGAGCGATCGGATTACCACACCCAAGGCCGAGATTCGCACCTTCAGGAACAGACTTGAGGTCTTCATCCGTGTATCCCATCTGCTTGCAGATATCCTCCATCCAGTCTGAACTTTCGCAACAGGAACTCACCGGGGCACAACAAGAACGCTCCTTGTGAACTATCTTCGCGTAACCTTCTCTTACCGCTTTCTTTATCACTTCTTTGCTCATTTTGACTCTCTACTCCAGTAACTTATACAAACTCTCATTAATAAATAAAACCTCAAGAAGAACGAAAAAAGCAGCATGAAAAAGCTCTGGCTATGCTATGATAAGGAGAGCGCGGCACCTGTGCTATCAGTAACAGAAGCACTTAACCATGTTTTCGGGCTGGAGACGGATGAAGAGCTTCACTTAGATGCCGCCGGGGTAAAAGGAGCGTACAACGCAAAGAGGCTGCAATACAATGCTTCAACCCTCCTGAATTATCTTATCAATGTCATGTCCAGGGTAGGCACAAACGAAGATGTGGTATCTTTATGGATACTACGCGATGACCTCTATGTAGAGGGCATGAATTTTGTATTTGGTGTTGCGCATCCTGGTAAAGCTGCTGTGCTCTCCACGCACCGACTGGACTCGCTCGATCTGATAAATAAGGAAGCGATTCACGAAATAGGGCATGTTTTGGGGCTCCCGCACTGCACCAACGAGTGCGTGATGCAATTCTCAAATTCGGTAGACGAAGCGAAGGCGAAACCAGCTACGCTGTGCGATCGGTGTCGATCGCTATTAACCCTTGATTAGATTATTAACTTGAGAAGAATTTTTGAAAATGTTTTAGTAAAAACAGTAAAATAAGCAAGAAGTTGGTGAGTGGAGAAATTTTTTAAGCTTAAGTAACAATTTATTTTACACCTCCATCACGAGAGATGAAGGGATGGGGGAAGGGATAAAGAAAGGGAGGATAAAAAATGGCGGAAGGAATTTGTTATGTATGCAACCAGACATACACCGCAGCGAGCAAGGACGCAGCAATAGATGAAATAGTAGGACATATGATGGCTCGCCACTGGGGTCACGTCAGGAGGGACACGCTGGAGACAAAAAACAAGTTTGACAAATGCCCGGCATGTGGAGCAGCATTAGGCAAGCCTCTTGTCAAGTGCCCCAATTGCGGCGCTGATCTCATCGAGCAGTTCGCGAGAAGGGCAACTTCGGGATATGTGAAAGGGAGTTAAAAGAGAGTGCAGAGTAGAAAACTCTCCTAAAACTCCTTTTTTATTTTTTATGGTAACGGCTCAGATAAAATACGCAGAATTACTCGCCTCTCCCTGAGAAAGTAACCGCTATCTCTGTCCTTTGAGGCATCATACACAATTTTGATATGGCCGGATCAGGGGCAATAGTAAACTTTAAAAGATACTTTTTCATATCTTTTTTGGGGGTGATATGATTGCAAGCGGAAGTAGTTGAGAAATTAGCTGCGTTGATAACCGCAGCCTTTGGATTAATTGCCGCACTTGCGTGGAATGATACAATTAAGGCGATTTTTAAGGCGGTATTTGGTACCGCAGAGACCGTTGGAGCAATGCTGGTGTATGCAGTTGTTGTTACCATCATTGCTGTTATTGCGGCGATCCAGATCGGTAAAGTTGCTGAGAAAGCAAAAAAATAACTTCTCTTCTCTTTTATTTTTTACTTCCAAGGATTATACTCAGTTTAAAAAAATGTACCCGAGAATCCTCATGGTCGTTGATTCCGGTATAGAAATGGAATTTATCTCGAGTTACGCATTTTTAATCGCAAAATTATCCAATGCAGGAGTTTGAGATTTTCGGTCTTCAAGACCGGCTTTTTAAAAAAAACAAGCACATCTTCGTGGGAATCGCTACCGAGATCCTCCTCATTCTCGCCTTTGCTTACCTCCTCTTCTTCCCGAAATTTCTCGGAACAGGCCCTCTTGAATTAAGGTACTGCGTACCACCCTTCTCTCTCTTACATCGGTGATGTACCTGATGTTATAGGTTATCCAGTTGTCGGTCAGTGTTAAATAGATCACGGGTTCTACTGCTCTGAGAGAGATAATATTTCTCTGCGAGTTTCACAATCTCTTGTTCTGCCTGGTCCGCCATACTTCTTGTCTCGTTTCCAACAATACGGTGAATGGCAGTAACCGCTTCTTTCCAATCACTATCATACGTAATAGGAATCGCGAGCTCATCCCAGATGAAGTTATTGTCTTTGGTGTAGTTATTTATCGTACCGGATACTGGAACTGAGCAAACCAGAATAAACCAGTAAGTATAATGAATGAGCGATACCAGAAGCAAAAGTTCAAATACCACTAGTCATTTTAAAGATTGAGAGATGGATGCTATGCTCATAACAATCCCGGTAATCGTGCTCCTGGTTCTTTTATCTTCCTTTTTCGCCGCTGCAGAAATGGCTTTCGTATCGATAGATAAGCTTAAAGTACGGGAAGAATCAGTAAAGGGGAGGAAAAATGCTCTTCTGATCGAAAAACTGTTAGAAAACCCAGACCAGGTTGTAAGTGCAATTGTAATCGGGAATAATTTGGCGAACATCACCGCCTCAATTCTTGCAGGTGCAATAGCGACCTCGTTAGTGGGAAATATTGGTGTCGGTATTGATTGCAACAGCAGTCATGACTTTGCTCATTGTCATTTTCGGCGAAGCGATTCCAAAGGCATACGGAATCCATAATGACCAATTCGCTTTTCGCGTAGCCAAACCGCTCTATGCTATAAGAGGCGTTTTTTATCCGTTTATAAAAGTCTTTTCTGTCATTTCTGATTCGTTCCTCCAACTCGTGGGGAAGGAGCAAAGAGGAAGGATGATAATTACTGAAGAGGAAGTGAAAACGAAAGTGCCGATGATCTCATAAAAAAATCCGTTGAAACCGGCTATTCGAGATTCCCCGTTTACCATGAGAATAAAGAGGATATCGTGGGCATCGTTCACGTAAAAGACGCGCTCCTTAAAGATAAGCATACGCCCGTGAAGGAGATAATGAGAGGAGCAGTAAAAATCCCACCGGTAATGAAAGCCGATACCGTTTTGAGAGAAATGCAACGGAAAAAGGTGCACATGGCAGTAATTCAATCAAAAGAGGGGGATATAATGGGATTAGTAACGTTGGAGGACTTGATCGAGGAGATATTTGGCGATTTTCGTGATGAACATGACCTGAAATGAGGAGGTTCCTGACTATCACCGGTGCCTGACCTGAAAAAGAGAGTGCTTGAAGAAGTTCTCATTATCAAGACCGATGAGGACAAAGACGATATTTTTCAGTCGTGGCTCGGGATCGGTTTAAAAATAAGTCTTCTCCCTCCCAACCATAAGAACCGGGAGCAAAACCAAAGTACCCTTAACGGGTTATCGAGCTCATAGGCCCCTCGCCCATGACCGTTACTTGCGGCGCCTTAATTCCTCTTTGAGAAAATTCATGCCACGCCCGTCGGGTAACCTCGGACTTGAACTCGAATTCGTACCGTAAATCGAAGACGTATGCCCTTGCTCGCACGCGCCGATAAAATGGAAAATCTTCCAGGAGGATAGTGAACGGGCGTTTTTTAGAGATATAGACATACTTTGAGGTGACAACCGCTTCTTTCAAGATTCTCAGGGCTAATTCGGCATCCGAGCCAGGGTCTATAAATAAGTCGATGACCACCATCATCTGGGGACTTCCTGCATTTGCACTTGCCACTGCCTCCGTGAACATCAGATAGTTGGGTACGGAAACGAGATCGTCGTCGGGCGTTATCAGTCGTGTTGAGCGAATCCCGATATCACTGACCTCGCCATAATAGCCGCCGATCTTGACCTTATCCCCAATCTGATAGGGCTTTTCAAAGATCAGGATGAGACCTCCGATCACATCGGCAAAGAGATCCTTGAGCCCAAAACCGATCGCCGCACCAAGCAGACCTGAGAATGCGACGAGTTGAGTTGAGGTGAGGCTGAGGAGAGATCCTAAAATAAAGTAGATTGCGACGCCATAGATGGAAAATTTCAAGAGCGGGATCACCATCTTGATGGTTATCCGGTACCCTCCTGCCCGTTCTGAAACCCTTATGAGGATATAGGTGATGAGGCGAACCAGCAGATACGCTATAATAATGATCAAAATTGAACTCAAGATAGTCCCTGCATCAATTGCCTTGATAGGCACTTCCACTTCGGGAAACTCAGGAGTAGCCATCTACCAGATCACCCTCGATTTTTTCAGATGGGTTACAACACTATTCAACGCTTCTGGCCTGATTTTATAATAACCGTGATCGACAGTGATCAATCCCTGTTGGGCTAACCGGTAAAGTATCTTATCTACCTTCATTTCGCCGGTAATTTCAACCACTTCTTCTTTGTTAATCGATTCCATTGACAGGATGAGATACAGAATAAATGATTCGGTATAATCCAGCTCGATCTTAAAGGAAGGCTCCCACACATAACTTGGTTTGATCGTTGGATATTCAAGGCTCTTTGCCCAGGTCACTTTCGCAACGCCCGGATTTCCGTTTGAGACACGATTGATCATCTCGAATATTATATCTTCAGCCTTCTTCTCTTCTTCTTTCCTCGACAGGCGGAATCTGAGCCGATTAAAATTTATTGTGAAAAGAGGAATGGTGATCGTTTTTTCCCGCTGTTTGAGAGTGACCGGATATCGAACGAACGTGATGACCCTCTTTTCCTCAGCCGTAACATCACCGATGAATTCCACTTCATTCTCCTTATACCCTGATAAGATCAGTTCTTTGAGTTCACCCGGGGTGAATTTGGGGAGCTTGAGCTGGATGGGGAAAAACTGGCCGATGTTGAGCACTTCGTCAAGATAGTTCCATGAATAGAGGTTCCACGTAGTTATAAAGAGGTTATTTGATGATACAACTGATTTTAAGAAATCCTCAAGAAGGTCAAAACCACCGATTGTGCGCAGGTAAAGAAAGTGGCAATTATCAATGATCATGATTCTCGGTGGTTGTTCGGGGGAGAGTAACTCCTCTTTATTCTTGACGATCGACGAAAATGACCGCTTCGTTACCTTATGAGCAGCCATCTTCTCGGTGGCCGTGATAAGCGTGGTTCTTCCCGCAAACGGTTCTGAGATGATCGCGATATCCAATTTCTGCCCCGATTCGAAATCAGTGAGCGCTTTCTGGATACGCTCAATTTCGTCCCCCAATCCTATGATTCCCTCAGAAGACCTTTTGTCAGCGGTATCCATCTCGATACCTTGTACCATAGTTCTCGTAATAAATTTTACGGTTCAGTCTTGATATACTCTTTACAACCACCATTTATATAAGTGGGCTTAGCTCTACTGTTATTAATACGTACCGATAAAGAGAAGGAGATGAAAACCAAGCTAGGAGTGGGAATTGTATTCCTATTACTAGTAATAGCTGTTGGTGCCGCTATTATTGGAACTATTGCAGTGCTGAGAGAGGATGAAGAACCATCCGGACTTGAAATCGTGAATATTAAAATCAAAGAGCCGAAACCATCTCTATTGAACGACAGATCCATAACGATTGACCACGGCGAATCGGTTACACTCAACCTCACTGTCCAGAATAAAGGCGAAAATATTACGCGCGGGGACGCTTATACCGTTGGTATAGAGGTTATCACCAAGGCCGGAGAGGTATACTGGCGATTACCGCCTGAACAATTAATCGGGGTAGATCTGGGTCCCCGCGGAGAGTCTGATCATAGCTTCACGGTGATAAATAAAAAGGAGATTCCGTTTAGGGGACAATGTGAATTCCAGGCGTATATCAAATCGGTGCAGACCCGAGAAGAGATTGCTCGAAGTGATATCGTGACCATTGCAGTACGATATCCAGCATAAACCGCTTTTGAGCGAGCTTGCTTTTAGCTCAGCGGGGATTATGCCCCCCCTTCGCCCCCATATTGTTTTATTGGTCGTAGAGGTACGATATAGAGTTTCCCGTCGTTATAGTGCACATTTGCCTCCACACCATACACCCGTTTGATACTCTCGCGCGTAAGAACAGAAGCAGGGTCACCAGCAGCAAAAACCTTACCGCTATTCATCATTATTATCCTATCCGCATATCGTGCAGCTAAATTAAGGTCGTGGATAGCCATGATCGCCGAGATCCCCTTCTCCCTCACGATGGTTTTTATGATCTCCATCACTTCAAGCTGGTGTCTGATGTCGAGGTTAGATGTGGGCTCGTCGAGTAAAAGGAGATCAGGGTCCTGTGCGAGTGCCCTCGCGATAAACACCTTCTGGAGTTGGCCACCACTGAGTTCATCAATGTCACGCATGGCGAGGTCTTCGATGTTCAGCATTTGAAGTGTCTCTAAGACCTTCTCTGTATCTCTTTCACTGGCTCGCCAGCCGAGATGAGGGCGCCTGCCCATGAGAACAGCGTCGAAGACGGTAGCAGGAAAGACCCGGGAAGTACTTTGCGGGATGTAGCCCATTTTCTTGGCAAGTTCCATGAGACGCAGCTCTTTTATATCTCGCTCATCGAGCAGTATGATTCCGCGCTGAGGCTTTAAGATCCTGTCAATGCATCTGATCAGCGTAGATTTCCCAGCTCCGTTTGGTCCCACCACGCTTAACATCTCGGATGCGGCAAGCTCTATGCATACCTCCTTGAGTATGGGCACACTCGCATAGCTGAACTCCACATCTTTTACTTTCAGTTTCATCATTTTTATCTCAGTTCGCCTACCAGTACTCCCTCCTCCTTCTCATTATCAGGTAAAGGAACAGAGGACCCCCCAGGCAGGATGTTACTACTCCTACCGGTAGAATAACGGGTGCTATGATTCTTCGTGCAATGGTGTCACAGCCGAGTAAAAGAGCACCGCCAACGAGACCAGAAGCAGGGATTAAAAACCGGTTATCTCCTCCTATAACCATACGGCTCATGTGAGGTGCGACCAGACAGATAAATCCAATGGTCCCGGTGAAGCATATGATGGAAGCGGTCAGGAGCGAGGAAACAACCATTATGAAGATTCTGTTTCGCTCCACGTTTACACCGAGGCTCTTCGCAGTCTCGTCTCCTGCACCCATTGCATTGACGTCCCAGGCCTTCCACATAAGGGGTAAGAAGCAGCCTGCAAGGACAATAGATACGGGAAC